>CBDUFM010000455.1:0-3485 GCA_965366325.1 uncultured bacterium | reverse complement strand
GGCTTATCTTGGGGATAATCCAGCTCAACAAGAATAAAATCTTTTTGTGCAGCCGTTACAAAACTCTCATGGTCAAACACCTCTTCCCTCAGCTTGATACACCAACCACACCAGTCAGAACCAGTAAAATCAATGAGTAGATCTTTGCCTTCAGCTTTGGCCTTAGCCTTGGCCGCGGCCATATCTTCCATCCATACGCCCTCAGCAGCAACAGCGCCCTGAATCACGAACAACACTAAAATAATATAACGTAACATACGATGCCCTTTCTGGACCTGTGAAATGCACTGCTGCCATAATTTTGGCCTGCGTGGTCACATACTATAAACAGTACGCATGAAGACAGTGAGCGTTGGCACCTAGAAATCCAACTGCATCAAGTAGTCATCCATGACATAAGCATTGCCTATATCTATAACTACATCATCGACCTTGGTAAAACCCCAAGCCAAGTAGGCCTTGATTGCGCTTTGATTTTCACGACTCACGGTCAAACGCAGCTGCTGCAAGCCCCGCCCCTGTGCCTCTGCGCACACATGCGCCAAGGCACGACGACCCAGACCCAAACCGCGTGTCTGCTCGCGCAGATACAACTTACTGAGAAAACAATGATCGGTTTCGTACTTATAGGCCAGATAACCGAGATCAGTTCGCTCCGCTGTCTCGGAACAGAGCAAGCCATAACACATACCATCGCGCATTTGAGCGGCAATTGGTTCTGCCGCCTGCAGTGTCGCCAACATATACGCAACTTGATCGGGGCCAATCAGTGCATTGTAATGCGCTGGCCAAATCTCCGCCGCCAATGCCACGACACGTTGTATCTCTGATGCGCTCTGTACCTGCACTATTTGCATGCTTAGGGTATAAAGCACAGCACCCAAAATCCATCGCAGCCTGTGGCACGATCATCACAGAACAGAGGCTACACCGAAACGCTGCTGGCTGCCCTTATCTCGACTGGACCGTCACCTACTGAAATAATCATTTCCTTTAAACGTGCCGCCAAGCGATCACGCTGTTCTTTATAAGCAGGATTACCAACGAGATTCTGTCGCTCATGTGGATCTGCCTGCAAGTCGTATAAATAAGCATCCTCATACACATCGCTGCGGCTATCCTTCCACGCATCCTTATCCGGTGCATGGACTGCAAAGCACCAGTCGCGCGTACGAATGGCGCGCCCAACTTGTGACTCCGAAATTTCAATAAAGACATCGTCCTGCCAAGTCTCTTTTTGGCCCGCCAGTAATCCATCTAGGGCATCGCCTTGAAAAGTGCTGGGAATTTCAATCCCCGCCATCGCCAAGACAGAGGCCGGCAAATCAATTAAACTCACCATTTCATCAATTCGCGTTCCAGCTGGAATACCGGGGCCGCACATAACTAAAGGCACATGCGTGCATGCTTTGTGCGGACTGCGCTTATATTCTCCATTACGCGTCTTAAAATGGCTACCGTGATCTGAGGTATAAATAATTATCGTATTTTTATCCATACCATTTGCGATTAAGGCTTCGCGAATGCGACCAACATTTTCATCCAAACTATGACAACAGCCTAAATAATCTGGGTATTCTTTCTCCCAATCACCATCGCAACCGACCAAATCACCGGGCACATCAAAGTCTTTAAATTTCTCTTTGCTGCCAGTAGGTCCTTCATAACAACCGTGATCATTTTGATGATGCGGTTCGATATAGGAGCAAAAACAGAAAAAAGGCTGTTCACCACTACGTGTGTCTAAATATTCAATCAGCCAGTCCGTCTGCACATCGACACGGTAACGATCCTTAGGAAATTCACGACGCTTATTATCTTGATCAAACATATGACCATCATAGGAATGTGACGTAAATTCTAAAACATCCGAGGCCAACCAGTAATCCTCATACCCCCCACGCCGTTCCATCGGCACGCCAACCGTACGAAATTTTTTATCCTCACTTGAACCATCTTGAAAACGATGAGAAGCCAAGTGCCACTTACCAATGTAAGCTACCTCATAACCAGCCTGCTTAAACTGCGGAGCCAATAAAGGCAGCTCGTGATTTAAAGCCAAACCATTGGTGAAGGACCCATGTTGCGAGGCATACATGCCCGTTTGCAGACAGGCACGCGTTGGCCCACAAACCGGCTGCGCTGTGTAGCAATGATTGAATTGTGCGCCTTCGGCAGCCATCTTATCTAGATGAGGCGTTACGGCTAAGCGCTGACCATAACAGCCGAGGGTATCCCAGCGTTGCTGGTCAGAAAACAGGAACAAAATATTGGGTTTCTTTGATTCACTCATACATGGACTATAGCCACAGAGCGCCAACTTGAGAATGGACTTTTTCGATTATTCATGGATGTTATTAACAACCATGACTGAAGACAGCAGCACCCCCTTCGCCGTGCATTCCTGCGCGCGCACCCATATGCAAGCTCGCCACAGCGCGCCTGGAATTCGTAAGGGCAATTGCCACCTACGGGTGCTCAGTGCTGGCCATGGCTGGTACTACGATGGTGAACACAGGCACGAGCTGCGTGAAGGGCACTGCCTCATCCTCGATGGCAATGCTCAGGGCTATGTCAGTTGTGATCCAGACGATCCCTATGATTTTTATTTCATCGGCTACAACGGCTCACTCGCCCGCGAGTTAACCAACAACATCATCACCCAACATGGAATTCTTTTTAATCCAGAACTGCAGCATAGCATAATCCAACTCTGCAAGCGCATTTATAACCTACCATTTTCCGCAGGAAAATCTTTCAATCTCGCCGATGCTCTACTCAGTGAAATACTACTGCACCTTTTAAATGACAGTGCCGTTGATAAACCAAACGTCACTTTTAATAAAATAATTCACCATCTCGAAAACAATTTAAATGCGCCAATTCACCGTGAGCAAGTAGCCAAACGCTTCCAAGTACACCCGCTCACCATTGATCGCCTGTGTAAACAACAAAACGGACAGACACTACGCCAAATTCACGAATCTATGCGCATTGATTTTGCACGCTCACTACTTAGTGATCATCGCAATAATGTCAGTACAGTCGCAGAACAACTTGGCTATGACGACCCGTTTCACTTCTCACGCGTTTTTAAAAAAATAATCGGCATCTCACCCAAACAGTTCCAAGTTAAAACCCAATAATCACTCTTCCGCTTGTTGCTGCAGGCCCATCATTCGTTTGCACCACATTCTTACATCTTCAATAATTAAATAGATACTCGGCACTAACAGCAACGTAATCGCTGTTGCAAACAAAATACCGAAACCCAGTGAGATAGCCATTGGAATCAGAAAGCGCGCCGATCGCGAAGTTTCAAAAATCATCGGCATTAAGCCACCAAAGGTCGTCAGCGTGGTCAACACAATCGGACGAAAACGACGTGCCCCTGCCATACACACGGCATCAAAAATGTTGGCTCCCTCACGGCGCAAGCGATTAATATAATCAATGAACACCAAGCTGTCATTAACAACCACACC
>CBDUFM010000454.1:0-3491 GCA_965366325.1 uncultured bacterium | reverse complement strand
CGTGTGGTTGCACATGACTTGGCGCGGCCTGTTGCAGCAAAAAGTTTACGTCAGGTTTTAGAAGCGGCAGCGACGGAAGCAGTGCCCATAATGGTATTTGTCGGCAACCATGGCTGCACCCAGATTCACACCGGTCCGGTAAGCAAAATAGTAGAACATGGCCCCTGGATTAATGTCTTAGACGAAACATTTCATTTACATGTAAAAGAAGGTGAAATTGCTGATGCCTATGTCGTGATGAAGCCAGCAGAAGAAGGGCGCAAGGTCTATAGCTTGGAATGTTTTGATAAAAATGGCCTCGCCATAATCAGCGTCTATGGCGAACGTAAGCCAGGCGTCGATGAATTAACAGCATGGCGAGATTTGTTAACACGTTTAGTGGCGGGGGATGAGTCATGAAATTAATCCAGAGCATCATTGCAGTCGTACTGCTGACACAAACGTTCCTCGCTGCTGAAGAGCAGAAGATAGTTTGTGCCGGAACAGCTATAACTGAAATAGTGTGCGCCTTGGGCAGTGAGTCGCAAATCGTGGCACGCGATAGCACCAGTACCTATCCAGCATCAGTGCTGAGCAAGCCGGTGATTGGTTATGTGCGCGCATTGCCAAGCGAAGGTATCATTGCTAGTTCTGCGAAGGTAGTCTTGGCCACACAAGATGCTGGGCCACCCGTGGTCATACAACATATTCAAGATGCGGGTATCGCCGTTCATCAATTCACCATTGATTATACAGTCGCTGGGGTTGCGCAGCGGATTAAGGAAATTGGTGAGATTATAGGGAAGCAGCAATTGGCCGCTACGCTGGCTAGGGAAGTATCGACGAAGCTCAGCAAAATCGTCGATGATAATGAGTTCAATAGTCAGGTCCAAAAAAGTAAGATGACGGCACTGTATATTTTACACCCGCAAGGTGGTACTGCCTTGGTGGGCGGCTCTGGGACTTCAGCAGATGCGCTTATGAAATTACTTGGTCTGAAAAATGCAGCGCATGGTCTACAGGGCTGGAAGCCAATCTCAGCGGAAGCAGTTATCGAAGAAAACCCCAGTATAATTTTAATCGGTGCTTCTGAGTACCAACAGATTGGTAAGCAGAAGGGTCTGAGTAAGTTACCGGGTATTGCCTTAACTGAAGCTTGTACGCAGGAAAACATTTTGGTTGTTGACCACGGTGAAATGCTCTCGTTTGGTCCACGCTTAGTATCGGCTCTCAATAAATTACGTACAGCAATAATTGAAGCACAGAAAAAGAGAAAATAAACGATGCTTGCACAATCACGCTCGTGGTATCCGTACATACGGATTGTATTAGTAGTGACGCTCTTGGCGAGCGCCTTGTTATCCCTGCAGGTCGGTGCGAGTTCTGTGGGCGTGAGTGCATTGTTTAAACAGCTCTGTGCGTATCTCGGTTTTGATAATAGTGAAATGCTAAGCGAGGCTCATCTACGTATTTTAATGTATATTCGATTGCCGCGCGTCTTGTTAGCCATCATGGTTGGTGGTGGCCTTGCAGTTGCAGGGGCTACTATGCAGGCTGTTTTTAGAAACCCCCTAGCTGACCCAGGTCTCATTGGAATTACAGCAGGGGCTTCGTTGGGCGCTGTGACGTGGATCGTGTTTAGTTCCTTGCTGGTCCAGTATTTTGGTTGGCAAGTGAGTGAATACATCGGCCTGTTTCTTTTACCGATTAGCGCATTTATTGGTGGGATTATTGTAACGGTGATTGTGTATAAATTATCGGAAACCAATAAGCAGGTTGATGTTTTAACGCTGTTGTTGGCGGGCATTGCCTGTAACGCCGTTGTTGGTGCGCTTATCGGACTGTGTACGTTTATGGCGGATGATGCGCAGTTGCGAACATTGACCTTTTGGAGCATGGGTTCACTGGGTAATGTGAATTGGCAGCTGCTTTCCTTTCCGAGTTTCATCATCGTAAGCTGTACGATTTTATTAATGAGAAAAGCGCATGTGTTAAATGCGTTGTTACTAGGTGAACGTGAGGCCGTTTATCTTGGTTGGTCAATTGAGAAACTGAAACGGCAGTGCATTATTTTAACGGTGATGCTCGTTGGCGCAGCAACGGCGATTACAGGTGGCATCGGTTTTATAGGCTTGGTGGTACCGCATCTCTGTCGTTTAGTTCTCGGCCCTGACCATCGCTACTTAATGCCCTGCGCAGCCTTATTGGGTGCCATTATGTTGTTACTGTCTGATAGCGTCGCGCGTGTGGTGATTAGCCCGGCAGAATTACCAATCGGCATTATTACAGCTGCAATTGGCGGACCGTTTTTTATGTTTTTACTGGTACAGCAAAAAAGACGCTGGAGCAGAGCATGATTAAGGCAGAGAACATTCACTGTCGGCGCGGAAAGAAAGACATCCTCACTGCGCTTTCATGCAGTGTGCCTGCAGCACAGGTGACAATGCTCTTGGGTCCAAATGGCGCCGGCAAAACAACTTTATTAGATATTTTGGCAGGATATCGAAGCCCAGATAGCGGAGTTGTTACCTATAACAAAAGTAACATTGCAAAAAGCACGCGACTATCGCTGGCAAAAAAACGTGCTGTAGTCAGTCAGAAAAGCGAATTGCAGTTTCCATTTTCTGTCCGTGATGTGGTGCTCTTTGGTCGCCATCCGTATAATAATGGCATGCCGAATAAACACGACGAAGAAATTGTGCGCCAGTCCTTGGCGGAACTTGCAGCTGAGCATTTGCTAGAGCGAAATTATCTACAGTTATCCGGCGGTGAGCAGCAGATGGTGCAAGTCGCTCGTGCCTTAGCACAATTATGGCGACGCACTGATGACTATAGCAATACCTGTCTGTGCTTGGACGAAGCAACGGCGAATTTAGATTTACAACATCAGGCAACCGTTTGTGATGTCATCGCGCGTTTTACACAGAAGGGGGCAGCGGTGCTCATGATTGCACATGATCTCAATATGGCGCTGCGTTATGGTCAACATTTCATCCTCGTCAAAGCAGGCCGCATTGCTGCTGAGGGTGGCGCTGCTGAGATACAAGAGCAGGCATTATTGGAGGACGTTTTTGACTGTCGATTACAGATTAGTGAGACTGGGGCCCATTGCGTGGTGTTTCCAGAATCCATGCATTCCGCGGTATCGTGGTAGGTCTGTTGGAATGATGATCAAGGACCCTGCGTACTGCTTATATGATAGACAGAAGCGCTGTAGAG
Source organism: uncultured bacterium (assembly GCA_965366325.1). Taxonomy (GTDB): domain Bacteria; phylum Planctomycetota; class UBA11346; order UBA11346; family UBA11346; genus JANQLF01. The sequence continues at coordinate 293 of CBDUFM010000454.1, read as the reverse complement.
TGTGCACAATGCTTGGCTTTGTTTGTGCATATTGGAGGACCGGCTCACTTGCCAAAAGCAGCGCTAGTTTAGGCTTAGGCAAAAAGATAAAGGCTGTTTGCATATGATGTTTTGTAGAACTGTTAGCGCGTTGTGCTTGGTGCTGTACCTGTGGATGGGTTCATCGCTTGGTCTCATGGGCGCTGATCAAGAACAGGCTCACTCTACAGACGCTGCCTTAGAGGATTTGCGAGCAGCAAACCAAGCGCGTAGCGCAGCAGCAGCAGAGTTGGCAGATTGGGAAACAGAGCGCC
>CBDUFM010000453.1:0-3495 GCA_965366325.1 uncultured bacterium | reverse complement strand
AAAAGAGAAGGTAGCAAAGAAATCACGCAGTCGTAGCTCTAAAAAAGAAAAAGAAGTGAAGCCGGCAAAGAAGAACACCACGTCTGGCGATGATAATTTTGCCGAGTGGGATAGGGATTTAATTAAGCAAGTGACGGCGGCGCTAGCGGCCAATAAAAAAATACGCTTCACCTGTAGTATGTTCAAAGGTGATTCAGAAGTTGCGGCGGTAACAGAAAAAGCGGTCACTATAAAAACTGCGACCATTACAATGCCGCTTCCGTGGTCTCGTCTCAAACTGGTAGATAAGGCCTCCTTAGCCCGTGCCTTAGCCAAGGCCCAACCAGAGGAACTCAATCAAGCCTTGGCGGGTGTTTATCTCAAAGGCCTTGGCGAAGTGGTGAAAGCGAATAAATACCTTTCTAAGTCGTCATCATTCGCAGGGCGCATTAAAGAGACTTTTGAATAGATATTCTATTATGGAATGTTTTTAGTTTTGGGGGTTAGTCTTTTTATCATATTCAGCTTGCTACTATTATTCTGTAAGTTAATCTATAAATCATGTCAACGCGTTTCATAATTCTTGTTTGGGCTTTGATGGCGACTATTGTCATTACAGCCTGGTGCGTGTTGTCAAAAGCAAACGACGATTTCTTCTAGCTGCTGTGCTGCAATGCAGATAGATACAGCACGTGAGTCAGGCGGATGCTGTGCTGGTGAGAATACAAAGGCAAGTATTGCTACGGTTTGCCATTGTTATGATCTGCCACTTGCTGTGGCTCCACAGTTATTAGAGCCAGAACAGTCACGTCCAGAAACCTTGTGCATAATTACAGTTTTTGACGTCCATGTGCCAGAATCTTGCGAAAAGGCAGTTGTGGCACTGTTTGAAAAGCGCGAACGACTGAAGCCTGAAGAGCAGGCTATTTACTACCGCTATGGCGGAATGCTCGTCTAAAATCACTCCACTTGGAATAAACGTCAGTTGCTGACGTAAGCCCTTTGGAGTTTTATATGTTCAAAATAGTTTTGCCCATTAGCACAGTTGTGTTGATGTTGGCTGCTTGTGGTAATGAGCCGCGAGCTCAGCTGCGACTTACCGTGCCACATCTGAAACCGGTCAGTGCACCTTTGCACTCGGACTCACAGTCAGTTTTGCAAGTGCCCACAGGTGATCGAGAACTCGTTGATTTCATGTTTCAGCACAATGCAGCATTGCAGGTTGAGATGCATCAGCGAGATGCATCTGGAATGCGTATTCAATCAGTAGTCCAAATGCCTGATACCATGATCAAAGTAACGCCGATTGGTGATATGGTTGAGACGGCAGGTGGTGAGATGATGACGTCCATCGGAATCGAGCAGTCATTTCCGGCTTTAGGTGTTCTGAAAAACAAACGCTTCATTGCAGCTGAACAAATGACGATGCAAGAAGCAGCCTTGGATGCATTAAAGGTTCAACTGGTTCGCTCGCTGCGTACGCAGGTTGTTAGACGTGCGAGTAGTTGGGAAGTGTTGGCTATTATCGAAGAGAATATCAAAACCATCAAAAGTATTTGGGAAGTTGTTGATGCGCGGATTGCTGTTGGGAGTGCTGACCGTAGCCAGCTGCTTGATGTAGAAATGATGCAGTCGCAATTACTGCAAACTTTGCAAGAATGGCAGGCACGGCGTTTAGATGCTGAAGCGCAGTTGCGATTGGTACTCGGTATATCCGCGTCTATTTCGCTGCCGCAGGACATCGCTCCTTATGTGCTGCCTGAAGCAATGCATAAACAATCTGCATTACAGCTTGTCCAATTACAGCATCCGCAATTGCGTATGGCTGTTGCAAAACAGGAGGCGGCTTTTTATCAAGAGCAATTGGCACAGGCAAGTGGCCGTCCAGGTTTTTCGGTGGGTTTCCAATATAGCATGATTGATGATGGCGGACTCTCGCCAGCAGCGAATGGAGATGATATTTGGTCGCTGCAATTTGGGATGAGAATCCCACTTGATCGGAGCGCTGTAGAGGCGCGCCGTAGTGAAGCAGCTTTAAATAATTATAAAGAGCAGTGGAACATTGAGTCGACGCGACAGCGCTTAGATCAAGAGTTTGAGAGCGCGCTGCGACTGTTCGAAAGTGCTGGTGAACGCTGGCGCCTTAGTTACGAGGAGATTGTTCCGCGATCTCGTGAACGCTTTGAATTACTTAAATCTGGTTATGAAACAGGCAAGTCATCCTATGTAGATGTCATGGATGCATGGCGTCAGGTTTTGCAAGTCGAAATTCAAGAACGTCAATTATTTTACATGCAACTCGAGAAGCAATATAAATTGTTGAGTCAAATGGGATTACTGTTTTGGCCAACACAGGACAAGGGGCCTGAGCATGAATAAGACACTCATTTTAATAACTGCAGTAGTCTGCCTATTGGGTGGTTTTCTTATTGGAAGTATGATTGGTCCAGGTGCTGGCGAGCAAGCTAACGCTGAAAAGGTGGCAGATTGGACTTGTAGCATGCATCCGCAAATCAGTCTACCTGATAAGGGCACTTGCCCTATTTGTGAAATGGATTTGATCCCACGCCAAAGTGGTGGAGCAGGTAACGTTGGTAATGCATTGCAGCTTAATGAGCACACGCACGCGTTGGCGAGAGTTGAGACTGCTACCGTTATAAGCGCTGATGCCCGTAAACGCTTGAAGCTTACTGCGCGCATTGAACGTGATGAAACGCTGGTACGAGCAGTAACTATTTTAGGATCTGGCCGTATAGATACTTTGTATGCGAATTATATTGGCATGCCGGTCAAGAAAGGTGAACACCTCGCTGAGGTATTTAGTCCTGAGTTTACAACGGCGGCTACGGAATTGTTATTAGCGCTACGTGCGCAATCAGCTGAGCATATTATGGTAAGTAGTGCTAAGCGTAAGCTGATGCTGCTCGGCGTGAGTAAACAGCAAATTGAAGAGATAGTTAAAAGTAAAGCTGTGCCGCAGACGTATACCTTACTGAGTCCAATGGATGGTGTCATTAGTACGAGTCAAGGTCACGCTGGTAATTGGTTTAAGCAGGGACAGACCTTGTTTGAGTTGGTTAATTTGAAATCAGTCTGGTTACAGATGGACATATATGAATCGCAATTAGAGATGGTTCATTATGGTCAAGAAATTACGATGACCGTCCCATCTTTTCCTGGTCGTGAGTGGACGGCTACCGTTAGTTTTATGCAGCCAATGTTAAATAAACAAAGCCGCAGTATTAAGGTTCGTGCAAAGATTTCGAATGATGATGGTCTCTTAAAGCCAGAGATGTTCGCGCAGGCATTAATAGAGGTTCGTTTCGATGCGAAAAGTCGCGTGATTAAACCGTCTTTGAAAGGGAAGTGGATTAGCCCAATGCATCCAGAAATCGTTCGCGATCAGCCAGGTGACTGTCCTGTTTGTGGGATGGCCTTGATCAGAGGTGCAGAGTTTAGTGCAGAGCAGGAGGAAACAGCAGGACAAGCCTTATTGATTCCGGATACGGCTCCTTT
>CBDUFM010000452.1:0-3499 GCA_965366325.1 uncultured bacterium | reverse complement strand
CCTTCCAAATACGCACCAAGAATTTCAGCGCCTTGCACGCCGCGTTGTTTGCTTTTGGCGACTTGCTGTAACGATGCGCGAATTTTACTGACCGGGGCCGTCACGGTTGTCGCAACAAAAGCGGTAACGCCTTGGCTGGCAAAAAAGCGAGACATGGTGTCTAAGCTGTCGTGCTCTGCATCCATCACATCACAGCCTTTTGCACCGTGCACATGGGTGTCAATTAAGCCCGGCATCAGGCTGATTTTGCCTAAATTGGTACAGTTGTCGTGTCGCTGCTGGTCAAAAGGTTCAATAGCGTCAATGATGCCATCAACAACGGTGACCACGGCGTCGTCTAGCCAATGCTCGCCGTGCAACACTCTTTGGGCTCGGTAGCGGTGAGTATCAGATACCATCATGTTCTTCCGCTGTGGTTGTTTTGTCTTTCAAGGCCATTTCAGCCGCGAGTGAGGTAATGCCGCGATGGCCACATTCAATCGCTTGGTCACGAAATTCGATAAGCTTGAGCTCGTCGCGCTCTAGCAGCATCTCGGCCGCCATTTGCAGATTGGTGCCTGTCACGACTTGAATATCCTCGCGCTCTTGGCTGAGTAGCGATGCGGTACGAAAAGGTGTGCCGCCGAGCAAGTCAGTCAGAAAAACAATCCCTTCGCCTGAGTCGATCTCTTGGATCGCTTGGCGCATCTGCGCTTCAAGTTGCTGCGTGGTGGACTCTTCAGGAAAGTCCAATGCGATAAATTGTTGCTGTTCGCCAATCACTTGGTGAATTGCTTTCTCAATGCCTGATGCAAACCCACCGTGGCCAGAAAGAATAACTGCAATCATGTTTCTATCCTTACAGGGGCTGACTTAACAGCCCCCAATACTGCGTGTGGAAATAAGAGTTATAGGAAGCCCATAAAGCGACCAACGACACCAAGAGCAACCGTGATACCGATAAGCTTGAGAGGGCTCCAACCGCGTTTAACAAGGGCATACATCGCTAGGGTGTACACCAGTGGCAAAAACGCTGGCATCAACTTGTCGATAACATCGCCCTGCAGTTTCACCACGGCGTCACCAGCGGTGATTTCAGCGGTTGTAGATAGGCGTACGTAAGTCGCAACCAGCGCGCCAATCACCGTCATACCGACCATAGAAGCCGCGTGTCCGACTTTCTTGGTATTGGCTTTGATGACCGGAATCGCTGCAACACCCATACGGTAGGCATAGTGAGCAAGACCAAAGCGCAAACCAAAGTGCACCACGTTAAACAGCACGAAGAAGAACACCGCGCCCATGATGGAACCTTGCAACGCTAAGTCCGCGCCGATACCACCACAAATCGGCAATAGCGTGAGCCAGAACATCGCGTCACCGATACCGCCCATTGGCGCACCTACGGCAATCTTGGTGCTTTGAATACTGTTGATGTTTTGTTTTGAACGCTCCATCGCCAGCACGATGCCCATAACGAATGTCACCAAAAATGGGTGAGTGTTGAAGAAACCCATATGGCCTTGCATCGCTTTGGATAGGTCCGCTTTGTTGGTGTGGATCTTTTTCAATGCTGGGATCAGGCCGTATAGCCAACCCGATGCCTGCATACGTTCGTAGTTGAAAGACGCTTGTAATAGGAGTGAGCGCCACGCCATACGATTGATGTCGGCTTTGGTTAACTCAGCACCAATCTCTTTATTCTCGTACTCGTCAGGAGACACCCCAGGTGCAGGTTGCACATCAGCGCTCTGACGACGTAGGTCGAGTTCATTACTTACATTAGATTCCATCTTTAAAGTCCTCTGCTGGTGCTGTTGTTGCTGGGGTAGGTTCTGATTTACGCATAAAGTCGATAATCGCCATCGCAGTCGCTGCGGCAGCAATCGCTAGGATTGGTAGTTGTAGCCACGCCGCTGCAACAAAGCCGAGGATGAAGTATGGGATGTAAGCATTCTTCATCATGATTTTCATCAGCACTGCAAAACCAATCGCTGGCATGATGCCACCAGCAACGCCTAAGCCGTCGATGAGGTCTTTTGGCAGAACTTCAACGATTTTGCCGGCGTGCTCAGCACCAAGATAGACAGGTAAAAATGCGCATAAGAAGTAAAACGTCCCTAGTACTGCAAGAGCTATGTAGTTGACACGTTCAATACCATCGGTGTCGGCGGCTTGCGCATATTCATCACACTTAGACATCACCGCTGACATCGCTGAGAAGAGTAGGGTGATACCCATCTGAACCGCGACAGCGAATGGCACCGCGACACCAACCGCGACATTTGGCTCTACTTTGGTTGTGATAGCGAAGGCTGTGCCGACGATCGTACCGATGATTACATTTGGCGGTTGTGCACCTGCTAGAGGGGCAAGGCCCATCCAGATCAGCTCTAGAGTACCGCCGACCAGAATACCGGTTTGTAAGTCGCCTAAAATTAGGCCGACAAGTGGACCGAGTACAACTGGACGGTGGAAGTGGGTGAGACCGTTAAATAAATCTAGGCCGGCGAAGAAGGCTAAAATGCCGAGCATCAACGCCTGAAATAGTCCTATTTCCATGATTGGTGTCCTTAATTATTTAGATAAGAGTAAAGAGGTCTGTTGCGCTTTCAGTGGGCACACCTTGGATCGTGCAGGTCACTCCTCGCGCTTTTAATTGTGCAAATTCCGCCAGGTCTTCAGAATCAACTGAAACCGTTTTGGAGATTTGTTTTTTTCCTTCCACGTAGTGCATGTTACCTACGTTGATATTGCTAATTGGTACGCCACCTTCCACCAATTGACGAAAGTCTTTTGGCGTGCGGCATACCAACAGAATGCGTTGGCGATCAGCGGCTTTATGAATGGTGTCGATGGTTTTCTGCACCGTCCAAAAGCGGATTGCGATACCATCGGCGAGCACCATTTCCATCAGGTTTTGCTGGATGGAATCTTCAGCCACCTCGTCGTTAACAACGACGATAATGTTGGCGTTGGCAAAGCCTACCCATTGCACACCTACTTGTCCGTGAACAAGGCGCTCATCAATGCGACTTAAAACGATATTTGGCATGGTTTATTCCTTTTAAAATGAGTAATTGAATGGGTAGATGGTGACACCTTGCACCACACGGTTAACTTCACCTGTCGGGCACGGGTTATCCGGCCCTAATCCCAATTGAAGCGACTTTTCAAACGCCAACATTTGGCAGAACAGGATGAATGCGAAGCAGAGCCATTGGTCGCCCAAGCCAAGCTGGCCGAGTTCAAACACATCGCTTTCACTCATGGCGAATTCGCTGATCGCCACGTGTGCGAGCGTCTGGTTGTCACGACGAATCTCATGAAACAGATCTAAATCGTACTGCCGGGTGTAGCTGTCACTGGAAAGCAGTTGAATCACGAGTGCCTGCTCGTTGATGGAGAACTTAGGCCCATGGCGGAAACCCAAAGAAGAGTCGAAGGTTGTCATTACTTTGCCTGCGCTCAGCTCCAAAGATTTCAGAGAGGCTTCACGAGCGAGTCCGGCAAACCCACC
>CBDUFM010000451.1:0-3509 GCA_965366325.1 uncultured bacterium | reverse complement strand
CTGAGTTCGCTACTGCCGCCTTTGGTGGTGCGCAGGATGACATCGAGCTCTTCATTTTCACTGGGATAGTCAACGGTAATCTTTAATAGGAAGCGGTCGAGTTGGGCCTCAGGTAGTGGGTAAGTGCCTTCTTGTTCTAGCGGGTTTTGCGTTGCGAGTACAAAGAACGGCGCTGGTAAGGGGCGGCGTTGTCCGCCCGCTGTTACTTGGCGTTCCTGCATCGCTTCCAAGAGTGCCGCCTGGGTTTTGGGTGGGGTACGGTTAATTTCATCGGCCAAAACAATTGCATTAAAGATGGGACCAGGCAAAAAGACGAGCTCACGTGAGCCGGAGCTTTTGTCTTCGCGGATGATTTCTGTGCCCGTAATATCAGCAGGCATCAGATCGGGGGTAAATTGAATGCGCGAGAAGCTCAGGCCTGTGCACTGGGCGATGCTGCTTATCAGCAAGGTTTTAGCTAAGCCTGGTACGCCTTCGAGGAGGGCATGGCCGCCCGCACAAAGGGTGATGATGATCTCGTTAACAACGTCCTCTTGACCAACAATGACTTTGCTGAGTTCTTGTTTGAGAGTGCTGATCAGTTGTTGTGCGGCGTTATTATCCATATCACATCTATTCCTAGGTTTATGCGTACATCTTGGTGACGTATGGCTGATAACAAGCTAACGCTAGCTATGCACAGGGGCAACTGTGCCGCTCTGATTGTGCATGACACCTTGTGTCTCGGCATGCCCTAATGATGTCTCGCCGGAGACTGTCGTATATGGTTCCCAACCAAGGAGTTCGGTCTATGCGTGGCTTGAGTTTTGTAGCAGTACTGATGGTCGTAATGATGCTTTTGGTTTCCTGTGGGGGATCAGATGCGAGCCGTGCCGATTCTGGCTCTATGAACATGTCGCCTAAGCGTGCGAGTGGTAAAACACAAGCGAATGCCAAGGCAGATACGGGCATGATGGAAAAGATAAAGGTCAAGCAGCGTGTTAGCTACACCAAAGAGCAGCTGCGTGAGCGTAAAAAGCCAAGCGCCATCCCAGGTTTGACCCAAGGCCAGCTTGAAGACATGCCAGTGGTGCCGATATTGCCAAGCATTTTTGGTCTCCAATCAACGGAAGCGCAAATTGAGGCCCATGCGATGATTACAGCGCGTGAAGATGTCGAGGGTGGTCTTGCTGATCTCTATACTATCGAGCAGCGTTATCTCTATATTCGCGATGTGTGGATGAACGATTGGTCGGCGCGTAAGGATTTGTTACAAGGCGTCGAAAATGACCACTCGCAGTATGCAGAACGCCTACGCCGTGCATCAGCACGTAATGCAGCTTGGCGTCGTTCTAAGAATGCACGTCAAGACAGCCACCAACAAGAGATGGAGCGCATAGCGCGTGAAGAGCTACCGGTTTTGACAGTCGAGGAGATGCGCCTCCTTAACAGTCTCTAGTTGCTCGGTTGCAGCATGTATATGCCTCAGGTGCCCATGGTGTCTGGGGCATCGTGCTTTCAGAGTCGCTTGAACTCAGAATCTGTGTAGTGTTTGAGCAGGCTGAGCGTCTTAAGTTGCGTCATAAGACAGAATTGTGTTAAGAAACGTGCTCAGATTGGAGTGCCCTTTGCTTTACCTTTTAAGCACTGCTAGTAGACTGAGGTTTCATTCACATGCTAATTAAAGAGTTTTTGGTTTTAGTTCGACAGCGCCTGCGCCAAAGCATCCTCTTCGAGGGACTTTCCCGCGTAGTCGTGGTATTGTGTTTGACGGCATTGGGCTTGGCTGTGTTGGACTATATTTTTCACCTGCCCGCCGTTTTGCGTTTATTGGTCTTGATTGCGTATCTGTTTATAGTGGTCGACACATTGTATCTGCGACTGTGGCTGCCCTTGCATGCAGATATGAGTGACGCTCAATTGATTGCGCTTTTAGAACGTAAGGTTCCAGAATTAAATGGTCGCGCCTTCGTTGCACATGATGCACTGCCTTTGACTGATCAAGAGCTGGCGGCTTTACAAGATCTATTAAATCGTGAGACCCTCCAACGGATTATTCCTGCACCACACATGAAACAGTGGTTAGTGAGTTCTGGCTCGGCCTTGCTTGTGATGTGTTTACTGGTGGTGTTGAATGGCAATTTATTTAGCACAGCGATGCAACGTTTGTTATTACCATTTAGTCAGAGTGAATGGCAGCGTTCAACTGAGATTAAAGGCGGTCTAGCAGGTAAAGATGTCGTTGCAGAGGATCAGCCATTTGTGTTTGCCTTTGAGCGTGTCTCTGGCGATGCGCATCCCTTGGAGGTACGCTGGCGCGATCAGGATGGTGTAGAAGGGCATAAAATATTTGAGGGCTTAAATGCCGTTTGGCGACAGTCCTTGCAGCTTGGTCCAGGTTCGTACGCATTTTCAGTAAGTAGTGGTGACTCGTTGCCGGTGCTGTGTAGTGGTCGCGTCGTTGAACGCCCACAGTTAGCATCGATTCAAGCGCAGATTACCCAGCCAGCCTACATTGATGCACCAAGCGCACAATTAAGCGCTGACACATTAAACACGTTGGATGTCAGTGTCTTAGCAGGATCGCAGATCAGCTACACTATAACCTTTAAGACCCAGCCAGAGCGCCGCATTGAATCGATGCAGATTTTTGCAGACAAACAAGTCTTAGATACACACAGCGAAGCACATGCGATTAGTGGTCAGATACACATTGATAAAGAAACGCTTATTCGCATAGCGGCAGTCGACCAAGATGGGATTGCGATTAAACCCCAGCCAGAATACACGGTTAAAATTCAAAATGACCACGCGCCACAAATACAATTATCAGGGCCACGCCGCAGCGAAAAAGTTTTAGCGCAAGCCGAAATTGCTTTACGCATGGATGCCCGTGATGATTTTGGCTTGGCCGCAGTGGATCTCGGGATGCGCCGCGAGCCTAAAAAAGGTGACAGTACCGAAATAGTTTTGCATCAGTATGCCTATGCACCGACACGTAGTGATAGCAGTGAACAATTCACTTTGAAAATTATTGAGCACGCTGTCGAAACGGACCGTCTGGTGCTGAGTGCTTCTGCACGCGATGCGAATACGGTGAGTGGTCCAAGCAGCGGTCAGAGCAATCAAATTGAACTGTTGGTGGTCGGTGAGGCGGAACTTAGACGAGAAATACAACGATTTATCGCTGAGGCCCGTGAGCGGGTGCAGCAAAGTCGCGATGCCTTAATGCCAGCGTTGAGTGATCTTGAGAAAATTAAACAATATACGAATCATGCAGGAACGCTGGCGCAAAAGGCTACCGATCAACTTCAGGTAATACTTCGTCGTTGGCAAGAGAACAAATTGCCTGAAACCGAAATGCAATCGGTGAACGCTGCGCAGGCCTTATTAAAAAAAGAAATTCAATCAGATTTAGTCAAAGCGCAAGATATAGCCGGTGCACGCCAAGCTGATTTAAAACTGGCACGGGTCTATCGCATGCTTTCCAGTGCGGTGAACAGTTCAGATCTACCGCAGGAATTAGCTGG
>CBDUFM010000450.1:0-3511 GCA_965366325.1 uncultured bacterium | reverse complement strand
ATAAGAAAATCTATTTTCGCTGAGGCCCAGTCTATGCGCCATTTCAGGTACCGTCCATGAACGTTGATATTGGGCACGCAAAAGCTGCCGCAGTTCCAAAACAGCTGCGTAATGCTGCTCAGCAGCCACCTCATGCAGGCGACCACGTGCACACAAACGCATAAATTCCATCATCAAATCACGCTGCGCCTCATGACTAAATAAGGGACGGTCATGCCACTCACGATACAAGTCACGAAAGCAACGCTCTAATTCACTAATATTATTTAATGGAATGGGTTCACCGACAGGGAGACCATGATGCCGTAATGCCTTTTCCATATCACCATCACAGGAACACCAGTCATCAGTAAAACCGCCCTTGAGTCCCATATACCACTGCGGCATATGCGGCGAGAAAAAGAATGCAGATGGTTCTCGCACCTCGCAAATATGCCCATTCCCTGATTTTATGGTAATTGGATCATGAAACAAATTTACCTGCCAATAATTCACACCCTGACTGCGCTCAGTTACTTCATCGGACCCATTCTTCCAGTCCAAGTCAACAACCCGCACTTTTACTTTAAAGGCACTCGACATTAGCTGCGTCCGTTCTTAAGCAGAAATTACTGGGCACTGTGCATACAGCATACACAGAGAGCTCCACTGGCAAATCCTCGTCATCTCAAAAAATCAGTACTAAAACCAAGCGCGCCCAGCCACCACAAGGACCCCAATAAACGGACCACATTTCTTACACAGCCATCAGCTCAATCCACTCACAAAGAATATACTCCCCCGTAGCGCACCACATCTCCCACCATCACCTTATACAAGTTCGCCCATCTCATACATTTTGTCTCATTGTGGTGTGTTTTTCGTGCTATATAAACCTACATGTCACAGTATATCGATTTTTTGTCTCATAGTTCCATCGACAGTCTACCCTATCATCAGATCAACCACCTAGCTTGGTCAGCTGGCCACAGCATGGACTGGCACCAACACCCCTATTTACAAAGCATTCATGTATTGAGTGGCTGCCTAGAAGTTGACTGGGGTCATGGCTGGCACAGCCTCGAAGCACATCATTGCCACATCCTTGCTCCCGGCATAAAACACCGTTTACGCAGTAGTAGCGGACAACAGCAGTTTGGCATTAATTTTTCAATACAACACGATGAGCGCGGTTTGCTAAGTGCATTACATGACCAATTTTCGGATGCCTGTATTGTGCAAATGCCAAATCCGCCACTTGATGATTTATTTAGTCCACACAAATGGCTTCAGCTAAGCGCTGTCGATAAATACTGTAGCCAGCTGCTCCAAGTTCGGCAAAATCACAATTCCTATAACAGTGAACAAGATGCCATGCTGCGCATTATAGACCAACACCTGCATCACAGCAGCGACGTTACTGCATGGGCAGCACAAATGGGCTTTAGTCGCGCAACGGCACAGCGTCGTGCACAAAGATATTTTAACTGTGGACTTGCACAGATTCACGAGAAACGACGCATGCACCAATGTGCACAGACTTTAGTAACCAGTACTGCTAGTATCGAACAAATCGCCCACGATTGGGGCTTTGCCGATGCGACTACGTTTGGCCGCGCCTTTCGCCGTTATTACAAAAAAAGCCCCCAGCAGTGGCGAAAACAGATGCGTTTGCAAGGGGCCTAGGATTAGCGGATCAGCATAGATATCGCATTTATCCTGGATCTTGTTCGGTATAACGATCAATGAGATCCCATGTCGTTGACCAAGATGAGACTAAGAAGCGCACGATCTTTTTAAAAGAAACACCGTCATCAAACAAAGGTTGACCTGGCTCAAGCGGACCAAGCGCATGATCATTATCAGACAGCAAGCCTACATAAGTTGCTCGTTGAGACTCATCGATGAGCAGTGGTGGCAAACCTGCAACCAATAAGGGGATATTGGCTAAGATCCTCGCCAAGCGCCCGTTGCCATCGGCATAGGGATGGATGCGAGTAAACCCAATATGAAGTTGTGCATAATACGTAGCAAATTTCTTCATCTGAGATCGCTGCGGCTTCATTTGCCTCACCTGTTTTTGCACGTCCAAAAAGAGCGCTAGCCATTCCTGCATCAATGGAGCCACATGCGCTGGCGCCGCATACTGGTGCCAGCCATATTGTTTGGTGTTCGTGCCATTCACTTCCAGCTTCCACTTACCTATCGGGGCATAGATATCGACGGTCACACCGGTTTGGATAAGTCGATGGAGTTGATGTAGATCCGATAAAGACAATCGGCCATCGGTGCAAGCCTGTGAGATATAGGACAAGGCATTTGCATGACCGTGAATCTCTTGGTGTTCCAACAAAGGTTTCCCTGAGATGGTGACGCCTCTCGTTAGGATATCTTGGGTATCACCCGCTGAGATCGTATTCCCTTCGAGGTGTGTAGAGCTATGGGTCCACAGCACAATAAGCTCACGCGCAAGAGCAGTAGCCAACGGACGGCTCAGATGTGCCATAAACTGCCATCCAGCTGAACGAAAGTTTAATTCATGGTCAGTTTCATTTGAGGACTTGTTCATACGTTTGAGCTCCGCTGCGGTGGTCGTAGACCCAGCCAACGCAGCAGCGCACATGTCTTCAGTGATCGTCAACGCAGACGCGAGTCGACGTATAATATCAGGATTGTCGGTATGCCGCTTACCAGATTCGAGCTCTGAAATCGTAGCACGGCGAATGCCTGTTTGCTCAGAGAGCTGATCTTGGCTTAAGCCGCGTACGCGTCGGATGTTGCGGAGGTCCTGTTGCATGGTGGCCAGTGTGTACAATTGTACCTCTCTGCAAGTGTATATTTATACACCATTTTAAGTGAACAATACATGGTGGCCCATATATGGTGCTACATCAACTTAATAGCAACAAATGAATCCAAGCCTCTTTTCCATGGGAGGGCAGACACCCGCAAGGATTTATTGCAATTCAAAAGCGAACACACGGGCAATCTCATCACCCCAAGTTGCACGCGGCGTAAAGCGTAGCGCTTGTATTTTTGCCGCCACAGGAACACGCAACAAACGATAATAATTATTCTGCTCTTCATGCAGCAGGCGCCACTCGCCCGATTCGTCCTGCACCTCTATAGTAAAGGCCTTAATTAATTGCTTCGGTACGCGGCATGCACGTGACTTCGCACCAACGGTACAAGGCATACGCTTGGTGCTGCGCAAATTACTATCAAAGGTAAAGCGCGCCTGCCTCACATCCTTAACACCATCAAGTCGAATTTCTACAGCGTCACCACAGGCTCCTTCCCATGCATTAAGCTCCTCAGCTATGCTGCGATCAACACCACTCAGCAATGCTTGCACGTCGCCTTGTTCTGCATGCACGCTCGCTCCTGCCATGACTGCACTCGGCGCACGCATATGCCATGGCAAGTACGCATCATCATCCATAAGTGTTGTTTGCAGTTCCGCGATATGCTGTTGATAGACGTCGCGCGGCGAACAAGACGCGTGCACTGCTATTGCTGCAGCCGTACCGAC
>CBDUFM010000449.1:0-3511 GCA_965366325.1 uncultured bacterium | reverse complement strand
CTGGCTGGCTCGAGGATGAGGAGGACAGCGTTGATCAGGCCGCCATCAAAGCCGGCTCTGATTTGCTCGCCCACGCGCAATTAATTATTGCCTGTTCTGCACCTGATGCTCGTCTGCCTGATGACATCGAAACACAGTTTGCAGGCCGCCCACTAGTCATCTGCGCTAGTAAATCCGATCTCGCACACATTGACGAGCGCGCCGTTCTTGCCGTCAGCAGTAATACCGGCAGCGGCATTAATGCCCTGCGTGAATACATAGCAGAACAACTGGGCCTCAGTGCTAGCGGCGAACCGCGCCAACAACGCTGTTTACAAGCCGTGGCCGCCTTACTGGAAATATTAATAAAGCAGTTACCACCTGACGAATTATTATCGGATGACTTGCGGCAAATTGCTGATCATCTTGGTGACATTATTGGCATCACCACCATTGATGATGTTATGGATGTTATTTTCTCTAGCTTTTGCATTGGTAAATAAGCGCTAGATAACAGTTTGCTGCGGAATAGTAACCACAAATAGTGAGCCACCACTTGGCGACGCCTCTGCCCGTATAGTCCACCCATGAATTTCCGTAATTCTACGACAAATCGACAAACCAATCCCGCTGCCCTGATATGCACTACTCGCCCCGTGCAGCCGGCGAAAGGGCGCAAAAACCTCTTCGCGCATGTTCGGTTCAATACCAATGCCATTATCTTCTACACAGAGATGCAATTCCTGCTTGTCTTCATCCACTCGTGTATAAATGCGCAGGCGCGGTTGATTACCCTGAGCCTGATAAGTTAACGCATTGACAATAATATTTTGACATAGCTGCGTTACCTTAAATGGAATTGCACGCACTATTGTTGACTCACATTCATTAACAATAATCGCCTGTGTTTCCGTGATAACGGCATCTAGGATCTTACTTGCCTCCTCCACACAGTCTCCCAAACGCAGGTCTTCATAGTCTCCATCAGATTCACCCGCCACAGAATATTCCAGTATTTTACGAATCAGCGTATTTGCCTTATCCGTCAAATTCGCAATACCCTTTAGACCGCCCTGCACATCCACCTCATCGCCATCACGCAAATCCTCTGCCATGGAATCAGCATAAAAGCGAATACCGCGCAAAGGCGCACGCAAATCATGCGCGACCACGTGATCGTAAACCCGTAAATTGTCATTTTTAATAATCAGTTCTTGATTCTGACGCTCATTCTCTTGCAGCAAAGACTGCTGCATGAGAATCGCTTCGCGTTTTTCTCTATTTTTCTTCTGCAATTCTAACTGCACAATAACCTGTTGTGCAAGAATGTGTAAATGGCGCTTCTGTTGATCGGATAGCTGATGTGGCTCATTGTCTATGACGCACAAAGTCCCGATATTAAAGCCCAACGGTGTACGCAGTGGCACGCCAGTGTAAGCGATAACATGCGGACTATCAGTGACCAATGGGTTATCACTAAAACGCTCGTCCTGACGACTATCAACGACTTCGAAAATACCCTGATCCAATATTGCATGCGCACAAAATGCCAACTCGCGTGGCGTCTCACTGGCATCCAAACCATGATGTG
Organism: uncultured bacterium; assembly: GCA_965366325.1. Lineage (GTDB taxonomy): Bacteria > Planctomycetota > UBA11346 > UBA11346 > UBA11346 > JANQLF01. The sequence goes on along the minus strand of CBDUFM010000449.1, from coordinate 1,941 downwards.
ATTTAAACCACTGACGCGTTCCATCAATTAACGACACCAGCGCAATTGGCATTGCACAAATATCAGATGCTAACTCGGTTAAATCATCAAATGCCGGTTCAGGGTCTGTGTCGAGGATACAATAGTCAACGAGGGCCTGCAGACGTTCCTGTTCATTGTCAGGTAATTTCGCTGATTTCATATGGTCTATCCCCCGTGCCCGATCACTTCTGCCGAACATTACTCCTATAGAATACCTCAGAGCTCATCAGTTCGCTATGGCCTAGTTCTTTCGAAGCATAGCTCTGTGCACAGATTAATACTGATTAAGCGCCCTAATCCCTGCAAGTGACGGTACTTAAACAGCCACGCCTGATGCATACCGGCTGCTGCTCCGATTCCATATTTCGGTTTGGAATAGAGGCATTGAAGCCTAGGATAAAGACAAGCACGCATGTGCGCCGAGAAAGGAAACAAATGCCGTCCCCATTAACCCGTTGTTTTTCCACAGGCCTCTGCTTTGGTGCGGTATGCTTGCTCTCACTATGTTTAGTAGGCTGCGGTGAAACGGAATCAAAGACCGCAAAAAAACAAGACACTGGTCGCTCAGAAACTAAAAAACTGGAGGCAGCCAGTGGCGTCGGTTATGATGGTCAAGCACTACGCAAAAGCGTTGATAAAATGCTCGACCAACGTGATAAACACAATGCCGATTTAGAAGATGCGCAAAACGCAAACGACTAAATCGCAAAGCTGTGCCTTCCGCAGCAATAAACCTAGGGCAAACGCATCGAGTTCCAATAATCACTGCGCGAATGGTAGGAAAACTCAAACGCTAATGGGCCTTTAAAATAGAGCACGTAGTGTCCATCTGCATCAGGTCGATAAACCCATTTACTAAAATGATCAAATTTAATCGGCAAGGGTTTTAATGCAGGGCCAGAGGAGTCTGTAGCCTGCGTCTTGGCAAAGGCACGCAGCTGCTCCAGATCTGCTGGCAATTTCTGATGTGTATTTTTATATACAGCAATTGCATCTCGATAATGCCCACCAAAAACTTCCAAACAATATTGCGCGCGCAGTGTGCTATTCGACACTCCTTCTGCGAAAGCCTGCAGACAAATCATAACCGCTACAATAAGTAACAAGGAATGGGCCGTGTTTTTAATCGCAACCGCAGCACAACAGACAATTAACAATAACAAGCAAATCAACCAATACACCAGCCAGCTACTGCCGCCCTCAAAAATCATGCCGCGTCCACTAATCCACGCCGGTACTGCAAATAAAGCAACAACCAAACAGGCATCGGTCAGACGTTTATACCAATGCCAATGCACGCCTTTAAATAACGGCGTCTTATCGAAATGCCAACCAAGCACATACACAATAAAGGTTACAGCTAAGACCATTGCAATAAGTGATGCCGCAACAACACCAAGCAACATTTCGGGATACAACTGCAGAATCAAATCATTCGGATGAAAATCCCAATGACCATGTGAAAAGAGCAGTGGATGCATGCCGCGAAAAAACAACAACCAACGCGAACTCATTAAAATGATAGCAAACATGCCAGCAATCACGTAGCAGGAGCCCAAACGCATCCACTGAAAGCGTAACGGATGCCAAACTGATAGGGCAATCAAGACCAATAAGGACAAGACACAAACGATTCGGTTCCACGACAGCAAACGCGCAACGTCTTGAAAATGTAAGCGCTCATAAGTTCCAAAACGTGTATCCGCAAAAACCGTATCGACCTCATCAGCGGCCGCATGGAAATAACAATCATACACTGCTTCATGCAAGCTATCTGCGTCAGCAACTTGCTCATAAACATGCAAACGCTCAAACAAATACGGCGCATACCAATCGCTACGCAGATTCAGCTCACATGCTGCGGATAGCAAAAACAACGGCCACAACAGCGCCGGCAGATAACGTAAAGCCCAATGCACG
>CBDUFM010000448.1:0-3528 GCA_965366325.1 uncultured bacterium | reverse complement strand
GATAACTGCGATCACTGTGGTTTTTGTCATCATGGACAGCTAGTGCTTTCAGCCATGTTGTTCTCTTTCCCATCTGATACAGTTCGGCCTAATAGCCAATATAGCGCTGCAGTTCTTGGTCGAACGCTCTTCGCGCCTTACCGCCCCCCCAAAGCTTAATCCTACGTTTATCTCAGTCTGTGGCATTGCGGGTTATCCGCAATGCTTAACATGATGTTGTCAATTAAGCGTGGATATTTCACATGGCTATTTCTATTTTTGCGCCCACGATAGGGGTGCGATGTTTGCAAAGCAGTTTTAAAAAAATGATGGTTATCGGTTTGCTTTTCGGTGGGCAAGTATCCGTTGCTCAAGTCGAATATGCAGATAACGCTCTAACGCTAAATGCCGCTATAAGACGTACTATCGAACAAAACCCTGCTCTAAAAGTGTTTGACCTACGTGAGACGGCGCTCAATGGGCAAATGGAGACGGCAACATTAAAGCCTGTCTATGAGCTCGAGTTTGAAGCTGAGAATTTTGCTGGGTCCGATGAGATGAGCGGATTTGATAGTGCAGAATTTACCCTCTCTCTGTCGTCTGTTTTGGAGATGGGCGACAAACGAGATGCTAGGCGAAGGATCGTTTCGAGTAGTCGGTCTGTTCTAGATGCACAGCGGCAAGTGGAGTCGCTGGAATTGCTAGGTGACGTCACTCGACGTTACGTCGATATCCTTGCCGCACAAGAGCTTGTTGCCTTGGCGGAAGAAGCAAATGAGCTTGCAGATGATACGCTTAGCGTTGTTACAAAACGGGCCGAGGCAGGTGCAACGCCAGATGCCGAGGTAAAGCGGGCTAAAGCTGCTGCTGCACAAGCACAACTAACGCTGCTGTCTGCACAGCAACAGCTTAAGTATTTAAAAATGGCACTCGCTGCGCTATGGGGTGATACGTTGCCCAATTTTTCGCGTGTTGAGGGTGATTTGTATTACTTTGGCACTGACGTTGAATTTAATACGCTCTTTGCAAAAATGGCAAACAATCCAGCTATTGAAGTTTTTGCAGCGGAAGAGCGGCTCAGGGATGCGGAAGTCCGTGTTGCTAAAACACAGTCGAAAGCGGATATCAGCTGGTCGGTAGGCGTGCGTCGACTTCAGGAGAGCGATGACTCAGCATTGGTTGCCGGATTTAGCATGCCGCTGTTTTCCTCGGGTAGAAATTCGGGAACTGTATCGGCCGCGCTAGCTCAACGTAATGAAATTTTTGTACAAAAAGAAGCAGCATTGCTGAGCATGCACACACAGTTATTCCGTGCATTTCACAATAGAAGGCAAGCTATTCTCGCCGCAAAAGAGCTGCAAAGCACCATCATCCCTGCTCTGAGTGATGCGTTAAAAGAAACGCAAGCTGCTTACCAGCGCGGTCGATATAGCTACCTGGAATACGTGTCTGCAAGGCAAGAACTGCTTAATGCTCGGCGCACGCTGATTGAATCCGCATCTTCTGCACTGATTTACGGTGCTGAAATTGAACAGCTGACAGCAGAGCCCATATCCGCCACGCAATATCGTGATTCAACCCAATTTTCAGGATCAGTACGATGAATATGAACAATACAATGAAAACAGCTGTCATTAATGCATTTGTCACTTTCATACTCTGTTTTACGTCGGTAGTGGCATTTTCAGAAAGCGAGCATGGGGCCGAAGACGGTCACGATGAAGGTCATATCGAGCTTACACAAGAGCAAATCAAACATGCGGGAATTAGCCTGTCCCAGGCTGGGCCGGGCAATATTCGAGAGGCTTTGCCTGTGTATGGCGTTATTAAGACTAACGCAGAGCAAGTGCAGTCAGTCAGTGCCCGCTTTGATGGCGTGATTCGCTCAGTGAACAAAAAAATTGGCGATCACGTGGCTAAAGGTGAAGTGCTGGTCACGGTTGAAGCTAATGACAGCTTAAAAACGTATTCAGTCACCTCAGCACTTGATGGCGTCATTACGCAACGCAACGCCAATATTGGGGAGCAAACAGCGGGTAGAGTTTTGTTTGTTGTTGAAAACTTCTCTACCGTCTGGGTAGATCTATCGTTGTTTCCAAAAGATGTGGCCAAGATAGCGTTAGGGCAACCCGTCAGGATAAAGAGCGCTAGCAGCCCCGTTACTGGCGAAGGGATCGTTATCTATATTGCCCCTCAGGGTAATAGCGCCAGCCAAGCCGCTACAGCACGGGTTCTTCTTAACAATGCAGATAATTTGTGGAAGCCTGGTCTTTTTGTTAATGCAGAAGTTACTTTATCAGAAGCGCCTGCATCCACCGTTATTCAGAATGAGGCGGTGCAGCTGGTGGATGGTGAAACAGTTATTTTCGTGCAAGGAGAAGAAGGTTTTGAGCCGCGCACGGTCACGCTCGGACGCACCGATGGCGAGGCCACTGAAGTGCTGTCTGGGTTGAACGCTGGCGAAACTTACGTTTTTAAAAATAGTTTTGTTTTGAAGTCTGAGATGGGCAAGGAGGATGCTGAGCATGGACATTAATCACATCCTATACATTACGAATTACGGTCGTAATTTTTTGCCAACAGCACTGCATCATTTTGTAGTGCGAGACCATAAAAGGGCCTCGCTATGATTGATAAAATTATTCAATTTTCTATTGCGCGCCGCTGGCTGGTGATGTTTTTTGTGCTTGTCGTCGGTGTGCTGGGCATATGGAATTATCAACAGCTGCCTATCGATGCGGTGCCCGATATCACCAATGTGCAGGTGCAAATCAATACCGAGGCCCCCGGTTATTCGCCGCTGGAAGTTGAGCAGCGCATCACCTATCTAGTCGAGCTTGCGATTACGGGCTTACCTAATGTGGAAAGCACTCGTTCTCTGTCGCGATACGCGTTATCCCAGGTTACCGTTGTGTTTGAAAAAGGCACCGACATTTACTTTGCTAGGAACTTGATTAACGAGCGATTGCAGCAAGCTAAAAGCGATATGCCGTCAGGCATTGAGCCAGTGATGGGGCCGGTTGCAACCGGTCTTGGAGAGATATTTCACTACGTTGTTCATGCGGACGAGGCTGCTCGCCAGCCTAATGGTGAAAAATACGATGCCACCGAATTGCGTACCTTGCAGGATTGGGTTATTCGCCCTCAATTGCGATTGGTGCCAGGCGTTACGGAGATAAACACCATTGGTGGTTTTGAAAAGGAGTTTCATATCACTCCCTATCCGGCGCAGCTGTTGGCTTTCGATCTCAGCTTTGATGACTTGGTTGAAGCGATAGAAAAAAATAATGCCAATGTGGGTGCTGGATACATTGAAAAAAATGGTGAGCAATACCTGATTCGAGCGCCTGGTCAAGTTGCCGATATTGCTGCTATTCAACAGATTATTGTCGCCAACAAAGACGGCATTCCGATAACCGTAGCCGATGTGGCCGATGTCGGCTTTGGTAAGCAGCTTCGAACCGGAGCAGCCACTCGCGACGGCGAAGAAACGGTTCTTGGTACAGCGGTTATGCTGCTGGGGGGAAATAGTCGTAGCGTTTCTGAAGC
>CBDUFM010000447.1:0-3528 GCA_965366325.1 uncultured bacterium | reverse complement strand
TGTGGATCCGCCCCAGGTGCAAGACTTGCCCAAACCTGTGCATTTTGCTGAACGCTTGGCTGCTGCTGCAGAAGAACGCTGCCTGCAGACGGTCATTTATGACGGCTCCTATCAACGCATTGACTATCCTTGGGGTGATGTGGCCGCTGATCGTGGGGTCTGTAGTGATGTTGTTGTGCGTAGTTACCGTGCATTAGGTTTTGATTTACAGCAGTTAGTCCATGAAGACATGAGACATTCCTTTCACGCATATCCGCAGCTGTGGGGATTGTCAGGTCCAGATAAGCACATTGATCACCGTCGTGTACCAAATTTAATGCGATTTTTTGAACGATACGGAAATGCTCTGAGTACGGTGCAAGATGCCACGCTTTTTCAGGCTGGTGATATCGTTGCTTGGCGCTTAGCAAATAACCTGACGCATATTGGCATCGTCTCACGACGTAAAAACCAAGAGAACACGCGATTCTGTATCGTGCATAATATTGGTTCTGGCCCAGTATTAGAAGACTGTCTTTTTTCTTGGGACATCATTGGCCATTACCGCTTTGAGCCGTAGCATATTAGCCATATGGATAACGCTGATGCCAGCCACCTAAAGCTTCGCCACCGAATTGCAGCCAACGGTCCATCCAGCTGAGTAAGGGCTCTTGTGACAAATCCGGAACGCTGTGGCCATCACCATGAACTAGGAAAGCATGTGCGGATTCTTGGTCGTAGAGTTTGTATAGGTCATGTAGGCGTAGGTGCAGCATGATGCGCTGTGATTGACGTAAATGTGGACCATCATTAAAGGCGAATCGCTCCATAAGGGGGCGCGGTGCAATCAATGCCATCATTTCATGGAAGTCAGGAATGATGCGATTGCCAGCAATTAAATCGTCGCGTAGTTGTGGAAAATAAATGTACCAATGTTCGCGCGACCAACTTTGGGCATCTTCATTTTCTCTGAACGTGCTGGCGGCGCAGTTGGGTGCAACGCATTGAATTCGTTGGTCAAATGCTGCTAGCCAAATACTGCCTTGGGCGCCAAGTGAATGGCCGGTGACGCCGATTTTATCAGCGTTGACATTGCTGAGCTGCGTAAGGATGCTGCAGGCAATACTAGAGTCGTGACAATATTTACCGACGGCTGACCACTGTGGATGCTTACGATAAAAAGGTCCCGTTTCGAAGGGGCCTTCGCTGGGCATGCGTTTGGCGGCACAAAAATGTTCAGGCGAAATCGTGACATAGCCGTGCTTAACGAGGCTGCGCGCAAAATCTTTACCCTCGGAGCTGGGGCCGCGATCAGCATGTGGATCATCAGCAGCAGGTGCTAGTCCAAGCGTTTGTCGTGCACCCCAGTTAGTGGTGCCGTGTAAACAGACGACGGCGGGGAAGCCAGCGTCTGGCACGGGACCATGTGGTGTTGCGAGGTAAGCATGGGCACGTTCATCATCCTCAACGGCGTAGCTAATATAGTCAACACGGTAGCTTTCTTCGTCCCAAGATTCCTCGATGCGGAGTTCGAAATCGTTGGGGATTGCAGCTGCGGCTTCGGCGCGAATGAGGCTAAGGAAGTCTAATTTGAGTTGCGCTTGTTTGTGTGACCAGGCATCCAGTGAATCAATGCCGTCTAGCAAATCATCCCAGCTACTGGTGATGGGCGTTACGGGCGGGCTTTTCATGGACCCAGCTTACTTGCTGTGTCTAGGCAGCAATCATGAAATGGTGTCTGTACTGGGAACGGCTCATTGTTTTTACTTAGGGTTGTTCGAGTAGTGAGGTCAGGCTGCGGTCATAAGCAATTTGGAAAGCAAGTGCAGGATCGATTTTATTGCTGAGTAGGGCAAGGAAGCTGGCAAATTTATGTTTATGACGGGTGTGCATGAGGACTGCGCAGTAAGCTTTTGCGAGGTTCGTCTCGCTATCGCTAAGCACACTGTCAGGTTGACGTTTATGTTTCCATAAATGGTGAATAGCTTCGGTCCCAGCTTTTTTTCTAATGCCGAGCATGCGTCTCGGGGAGGGGCCGCTGCCGTCGACTTTGTGCTTAGCAATTTCACGGATTCCAACGACGAGCCATTGTGGCCATGGGTCGCCGCCTTGACGATAGCGCTCGAGCACTAATTCCGCCATCGCCGCACCGGCATCCATATCATTCCAGTGTTGTTCATGTAGATTTATAATCGGGAATACTGGTCGTGTGCGTATGCTCTCAGGAATGCGCTCATCGATTTTGCGAATGAGCAGTGGACCGCTCCAGAGTGGCCACGAAAAACTGCTGAACATTTCTTGGATATGTTGCTCGGCTAGCTGAATTTTGCGTACCGTGTGGGGATTCTGTCGATCGGGGTTGAGTACGTGCATGTGGGCGCCGCTGGCGGGCAAATTCAATGCGGCGAGTTCTTGCGCAACCCACCATTTGAGACGTAGATCGAGCTCCGCATTGGGGACATAGCGTAAGGACTTTGCGTTGAGCAAAGACCAAGCGAGCTCGCTATCACCGGCAAGCAGGGCAAGGAGTATGGCAGCATCAGGATCGCTACTGCTGCCCTGACTGAGGTGTACCTGTCGTTGTGCAGGGCTTAGTTCGGCGCTTGGAATGATAACAGGATGGTAGCTCCCGCTGTAGACCAGATGCGCTGGATGCATTTCAACAGGATAAGGTGAAAGAACAGCTAATGCGCTGACAATATCCATATAGACAGGTTGATCTTTCGAAGCTCAAGGCAAGTGCTTGGTATATGCTTGAATTGTGCTATATTCCTACCAACGGGGACTTAACGCCTAATGTTTCGACGAAAAACGGACCTAGTATACTCAACGCTGCAGCAAGTGCAGCGACGGATGACTAACCAGACAGAATCTGGTCAGTCGCAAAGTGCGTCACGTTCCAATTCGCGTTCTGGTATGAGTGCTGGGCCCACAAAAATAGGCACAGCAGCCTATAAGAAAAAGGCGAGTCGTCCTGCGACCCTCAGCCCGTTCACGACGCCACAGGTGCGTAAAGGTGAAGATCCGGCGCTGACACCCATAGAACCCGAGCAAGATAATGCCCCAGATACTGGTGCTGGTGTAAGCCCCATACTTAATCAAGGTCTTCCGCCTGAACCGCTAGCGCAGGCAGCGCCTAGCTACGGCCAAGGGATTTTATTAACCTTTCCGATGTTGTGCATCATGTTGTTGCTGTGGGTTATAAGCATTGTCGTGGCGTATAACTTGGGTCCGGGTGGCAATGTTGTGCAAACGGACCCAGGTATCGGTCGTGCTGAGGGCACAGCTGGGATTGGTCCGACTGAACGCAGTGATAGTGGCTCAATAAGGACGGTCGTACCCAGCGGCGATCGCGATATATTGGTTTTGAAAAGTGTGCCGAATAGTTCTAATCAAGCGATTGAGGAATTTAAAGCGCAGGCAAATAAATTGAATGATGTTGCAGCAAAGTATCCGGACATGTTAAAGCCGTATTTTGGCGTTCGTAAACCGCGCAGCGGCGGTCTGCAATTATTCTTTGGTATTATTGACGGTCAGATTGTCGTTAAA
>CBDUFM010000446.1:0-3529 GCA_965366325.1 uncultured bacterium | reverse complement strand
CTTTATAGAGGGCGCTGACATTGCCCAAATTACCCCCTGGGATTAAAATCCAATCGGGTAATTCCCAGTCAAATTGCTGGGCGATTTCGTAGCTTATGGTTTTTTGCCCTTCGATGCGTAGGGAATTCATCGAGTTAGCGAGGTATAATTTTTTGTCTTCGGTGAGCTCTTGGACAATGCGCATGCAGCCATCAAAATCAGTATCGAGTGCCAGGGTGAGGGCATTGTTCGCCATCGGTTGGATCAGCTGACCAAGGGTAATTTTTCCGGCTGGAATGAGGACCACGCTGGTAATGCCTGCGGCAGCACAGTAGGCGGCGAGAGCAGCAGAGGTGTCACCAGTAGAAGCGCAGGCCACGCCCATGATGTCATGTTTGCCACTCTTAATCATGTGATTGACCTGTGATACCAGCACGGTCATGCCAAGGTCTTTGAAAGATCCAGTGTGCGAGACGCCGCATTGCTTCACCCACAGATCGGCAAGGCCAAGTTGACGGCCAAAGCGTTCGGCCCAAAACAGATTGGTGCCGCCTTCATCGAGACTCACCACATCTTCGTCAGGGATGTTGGGCAGAATCATTTCTTTCTTACCCCAGACGCCACTGCCATAGGGCCACAGTGTGCGTTTGTAGCGTTTATCCCACAGTTGCATCCACGAGGCGGCACTACGCTGCTTGAGCGCTTCGATGTCGTGTTTGACCTCTAAGAGGTTGCCTGCTGGGCTACGATAGATGATCTCATCTAACTCCCAACGGCCGCTTTGTGTTTCTGCATCTTGGAACCAGGCGTCATATTGCATGCTGAGTATCCTGTGAGGGAAATAGCGTTTCCAAGACTCAGTTTAGGCCCGCGTTGGTAGCGAGAAATGTGCGTCTTCTAGATCAGGTAGAGCAGTTAAGTCTTTTGATGGCCTTAGTTTCTGTGCGAGCGGTGTGTCAATGCTGGCTGACCGTTCTTTGTCTTCCAATTGATTGCGAAGCTGATTCGGATATAGTACCTTTTCAGAATTATCAGATTGTTTGACGTTTATACCACCTATTTGGAACTAAATGACTTTACTATTGGTAGTGAATGGGCCCGATGGGCAAAGTGTTGAATGTAACTTGGCAACAGCTGAATTCCCGGTGCTGATTGGTCGCAAGGGTGGTGGTGCGCATCTGCAAGTTGATGACACGCAAATGAGTCGCAAGCACTGTGAAATCACCTTCGAAGATGATGAATATATTATCAAGGACCTCAAAAGCAGTAACGGCACGTGGATTAATGGCGCCGACCGTGAGCAGGCGATTTTAACCGACGGCGATATCATTAGCGTTGGTGGTTCGACCATGACAGTGAAACGATTGCTCGATAAACAGGATGACCCCTTAATCGGCAAACAGCTCAATGGTTTTATGGTGCAAGCGATGATCGGTCAGGGTAGCCAAGCGACTGTATTTCGCGGCACCCAAGTGAATTTGGATCGTGCAGTGGCGATGAAAATCATGCGTAGCGAGGGGCAGACCAAAAGTCAGGTTGATGCCTTTTTAAAAGAAGCGCGCGAAGCTGGGCGCTTAAATCACCCGCATGTTGTTCAGGCACATGATGTCTTCCAAGTCGATGGTTTGTACGTGTTAATTATGGAATTAATGGAAGGTGGTTCTGCATTGCATGCCCTCCAGCAGGATGGGCCCATCGATTATGAAGAAGCGGTGGTGATTCTGCAGCAAATGGGTGAAGCAATTAATTACGCGCAAACCAGCAAGCTTGTCCATCGTGATGTTAAACCAGCCAATATCCTCAGCACACAAAATGGTATTTATAAATTGGCGGACCTGGGTATCGCGACACGTTTGCGTGACGGCTCCAGTCATGACAGCCGTATGCATGGCACGCCACTCTATATGTCGCCAGAGCAGGCACGCGGTGATAAGGTCGATTCACGCAGTGATATTTATGGGCTCGGTGCGAGTATCTGGCATTTGATAACAGGTGCCCCCGTCTTTACTGGTCCACCGCGCGAAGTCATTGCCGCACATATGCACCGCGAGGTCCCAAATTTGGCAGAAGCGGCACCTGGTATTAATCCCGGGTTACAGGAACTCATCGTCGCTATGCTGGCTAAGAATCCTAACGATAGACCATTGAATGGCCTTGAGGTAACTAGTCGTGCCGGGGCATTTGCTGGCTCTGCTGAGATGGTGGTGACTGGCTCTGCTTCGAATGCCAGTGGCCGCAAGCGCACGCTGCGTGGGCGTGGAGCAGGCCGCCGTTCGACTGCACGTGGTAGTACACGAACGGGTGTGCGCCGTCGTAGCCGTCGCAGACGTTAGTGTAAATATCTGGTATAACACTGTTTAACTGTTTCACTCCACGTGAATCTACGAGTGAATTGAGGCCTGTGAAAAAAATAGGGTCTTGACCAAGCCTAGGAAGACCTGCATACCTCTGCACCCCTACGGCATGCATACGAAGCTGTAGAACTAGAAATGAGGACGCTCAATGGGTCGATCGCTGGTTATTGTGGAGTCGCCTGCTAAGGCAAAAACGATAAACAAATACCTTGGTAAAGAGTATATTGTGAAATCGAGCGTGGGGCATATCCGTGATCTGCCGACGAAGGCTGGTGGCGCCAAGAAGCCTGCTAAGCGTGAGTCGACCAAGGGGATGACCGATAAACAGAAGGCCGATCGCAAGGCGAAGCGCGATAAGGTCAATCTGATCCGCAACATGGCCATAGATCCTGAAAATGACTGGGAAGCTCGCTATGAGATACTGCCAGGTAAAGAGAAGGTCTTAGACGAATTACAAAAGTTAGCCAAATCCGCTGATCATATCTATCTCGCAACTGACTTGGACCGCGAAGGGGAGGCCATTGCTTGGCATTTGCGTGAAGCCATTGGTGGAGATGAGTCACGCTACAGTCGCGTCACCTTTTCTGAAATTACCAAAAATGCTATTCAAGAAGCCTTTTCTGAGCCAGGCCAATTAAATATGGACCGCGTGCATGCCCAGCAAGCACGTCGTTTCTTGGACCGCGTTGTTGGCTTTATGTTGTCGCCACTGTTGTGGAAAAAAGTTGCACGTGGCTTGTCTGCGGGCCGTGTGCAGAGTGTTGCGGTGCGTATTGTTGTTGAACGTGAACGTGAAATTCGCGCATTTATTCCTGATGAATATTGGGATATAGAAACCAACTTATTAAATGCTGAAGACGTTCTTATACCCGCACAAGTTACTAAATATAAAGGCGCTGCTTTTAAGCCAACCAATGAAGCTGAGGCGAGCAAGGCGGTAGACGATTTGAAGGCCGGTTCCTTCATTGTTGATGAGATCGTTAAGCGGCCGACTAAGCAAAAACCACATGCACCATTTATTACATCGACCTTGCAGCAGGCTGCGAGTGTGCGTATGGGCTTTGGGGTTAAAAAGACCATGATGTTGGCCCAGCGTTTGTACGAAGCAGGTTTTATTACCTATATGCGTACTGACTCAACAAATTTGAGTGCTGAAGCTGTGCAAAATTGTCGTGCATTTGTTGCAAAAACATATG
>CBDUFM010000445.1:0-3531 GCA_965366325.1 uncultured bacterium | reverse complement strand
AGCCAAGTGAGGCAGTGGTTGAGGCCCTGTGTTTCCAGTAAAATGCAAGCTACTAAAAACAGGCGTTCATCATTTGCTACAACTGGCAGAGCATTGTTGCGCAGTACGTCGAGCGCGGCTTCAAACTTTTGTTGGTAGGCCAGCGTTTCCCCGAGTAAAACAGCGGTTTCTTCTTCGCCGGCATCTTGCTGGTATAATTCTTGTAAAATTAATTCGGCATCACGGTAACAATGTTGGCCGATTAAGGCACGACATAAAATTCGTTGATGTTGAGGATTGAGGACGCTGCGAGGGATGGCATTAATGTGATCGGCCGCATCTAGAAATGCACCATGCGCGAGCGCCAGTTGAGCAGCTAGTAAGAGCCCATGTTCATCAAGTGCGGCGACATGTTGTTTCAGCCATCGGTGGGCAGCAGTCGCGGAATCACTTTGTAAATAATGCCACGCCAAATTATGAATAATACGGTTGCGCAATTGGTCGCTGCAGTGTTCGTCTGCGAGAATCGTGATTAATGTATCGGCAGCCTTTTCTTGGTTGCCTTTACGTAAATCAAAAGTGGCACGATCTACTTGTGACGCGATGTCATGTTCGCTGATCTCGCCCAGCATGTTCAGATAATCACGCGCGCTATCAGTCTGATGGCGTTGCTCTTCAATGTGTGCAAGTTGGCGTAGTAATAAACGTTTATCAATATCAACGTCTTGTTCTTGCGCGATGCAGGCGTCATAAACGGCGCGTAAATGCATTTCAGCGCTGTCATAGCGTTGCTCTTGTTCGGCGAGCATACCAATTAATAAATGTGCAGGCATGCAGTTGGGATCGCAACTTAAACTTTCGTTGAGTGCCTGTTTCGCTTCATTGGGATTTTTATGCAGGAGTTCTGCTTCGGCGAGCGTAATCCAAATGCGCGCTGCATCCTTAGGGCGATCGCGATGTTGTTCGACGGCCAGGTAGGCATAACGACGTGCATTGTGAATGTCTTGTAATTGTGCATACGGTAAAATAAATTCGCGCCATGCCTGTTGCTCTGGCGCTCGAACAGCAGCGTCCAAGAGGTCGGCACCATTCGGTTCTTTGCGTTCAATCGCTAAGGTGGCGCGGCGTAGGAGCAGGCGTTTATGTTGTGGGTGGTGATCGAGGCCGCGGTCAGCCCAAAGCACGGCCGCATCTTGATCACCTTGGCGCAAAGAGATGTCTGTCGCCATATCATAGAGATAGGCGTCATGCACATCTTGTTCGATAATATCGATAATGAGGTGTTGTGCTGCGTCGACTTGTTGTGCATGTAAAAGGCATTGGGCATGTAGAATTTGATAAGTGACGGAATTATCTAATTCGGTGGCGCGCTTTGAACTGCGGACGGCCTCGTCTGTATCGCTGTGAATAAATAATTCAGCACGCAGGGCCCATAATTGTGGGATCTCTTGATTGAGTTCTTGTGCTTGTTCGATGGCGTGAATGGCTTCGACATAATTATGCTGTTGGCGTAAAGCTTCTGCCAGCATGCCCCACAAGGCGGGATTATTGCCGACATGTTTTATGGCACTTTTTGCTTTTTCTTCTGCAAGAGCATATTGTTCAAGTTGCAAATAATGTTCAACTAATTCACGCCATGCCCAAAAGTAATCGGGTTGCTCGATGACGGCGCGTTCTAAGTAGGGAATACTTGCTTCTTGTTGATCACGATTGCGTAAAAGGAAGGCGCGCAATCCATCGCTGTAGGCCTGATTATCTTCTAAGGCATCATACTGCGTAAAAGCCTCGTCAGCTTCATCGGGATTGCCGGACAAGGCCTGAATTTCAGCGAGCTCGCGCCATGCCCAGGTGTAGGCACTGTCGAGTTCCACTGCTTTGCGCAAATAAGCGATTGCTTCTGGTAGTTTATGGTCGTGACGAAAAAAATCTGCCTGGACACCGTAAGAAATAGGATCAAAAGGATTATTACTGCGTGCGCGATCTAAATGCGTTTGCGCTTCATCTTTGCGACCAAGGTTATAGGTGATATCGGCAAGCTCATGCAAAATCCAATTAGCATTCGGCATGGTGTCGAGCGCATCAAGGTAATGCTTGCGCGCTTCCTCTAAATTATTTTCGTGGCGGGCCAGTTGACCTAATTGCGAATAGGCGGCTGGAAAAGTCGGGTCGATATCCAAGGCTTCTTGGCAGAGAGCCTTGCAGCGTTCTTTGTCGGTGTGGGCTAGCATTTGTGCTAATTCAACCATTGCCCAATGTGCCTTTGGTAATTCATCGAGTATTTGTTCATAGAGGGCGATTGCTTCGTCGGAATTGCCTTCTTCGAATTCTAGTTGCGCTAAACGGCTACGAGCAAAATGATCATTCGGTGTAATATTGAGTGCACGCATATACGCATGACGAGCGGCGTCGTTGTTTTCTTCAGCGCGTTCCGTCTCAGCCAGTTCAGTGAGCAGCCAATGATTGTCCGGTTCGTGCTCTAGGGCGTCTTCTAAAAAATCGATAGCTGCCTGATTCTTTCCATCCTGACGATGACAGGCGCCAATGCGTCCGAGCACACTGGCCATTAAAACATCATCTTCGATGGTTTCTTCTTTTTGAATGCGCTCTAATTCTTTGAGCGCTTCGTGGTAGCGGCCTTGATTAAAATATAAATCAGCGAGTTGGTCTGGCGGACCTTCTCGCAGGCCGGCATGGTCACGTAACATTTCTTGGCACAGCATGGCGCGGTTGTAATCTTCGCGTCGTTCGAAAAATAAATGTTGGAAGCGATGGACATTGAGATTATGGCGGTGATCGGTGGCGGCTTCACTGACTATGCGCTCCGCCTCTTTGAGCTCACCGGCACACTCTAGGGCACTGGCATAACCAAGACGGGCCATGACATCACTGGGACTCAGATTGCAGAGTTCTTGATAACGACCAACCGCATCTTGAAAGCGGCCTTGTCGCATCAGTTCTTCGGCTTCATTAACCAAGTTCTCTTCAGCACTATCATCAAATTCTGCCATACCTAGATAGGATAGCACGAGACTCAGCAGTGTCCACGAGGGGCATCTCTATACAGACCGATGGTTTAGCGCTGTATGGCAGGTTTGGCACAAATCTATGGGCCACACGCAGCTCGTCTCTTGTGGATAGGATGCTCGGATTTAATCTAGCTCGATGACACAATGGCAGCGTTTAAATAGTGATTCCCCAAACGTCGGACTCGAAGTGGTTGCTGGCTTTCGCAGCGCTGGTGCTCCCGGGCTTCGCCGAGGCGCAGCCGGCGTTCACGCTTCTGCCCGACGCGGCAGAGCCTTCCCAGTCGTCCATCTTCCCCAACGGAACGTGGGCGACGACTCCCTATGAGAACGAGGCCGTTCTCAACGATGACTGGACATTCGGAGGCGCCTCTGGCGTTCCGGTCCACCTGTACTGGGCGTTCTCGCCAGGCACCGAGTTCGGCGCGGCATCTGCGACCATCGGGTGGGACCCGGCGGCCGTCGGCTTCGACGCGGTGACCGGGACCGGTGGAGCATTCGAGGGACCAGACGGGACTCTCTTCACCTC
>CBDUFM010000444.1:0-3542 GCA_965366325.1 uncultured bacterium | reverse complement strand
TTATACAGTGCTTGTGTCTGTGGCATGGAAACGCCAACAGCCTGTGCCATCTGGATGGGCCGTTGATACATATAGGTCAGTTCCATAGCTTTGCCGCGTTGTCGGTCTAGCTGCATGCTGGGCATATAGGGCTTCATTTTTTCAGTATTATGGAGCATTTTGGCAATAATGTTTGCATCTAGCGGACAAGCACAGGCAGTCGCTGCTGCATAAACTTCGTGCATGATCTCTTCGCATGTACGGCGTAGTTTGGGATCAGCCATGACCTGGCTAGTATCCACATCATGTAAGGCGCAGAGCCCATTGTACGGCATATTCCAGACTAATTTTTGCCAGCGTGCGGTGGCTAAGCGTTCAGATAACTGAGTCGGTATTTTTGCAGCATTAAATAAAGCAGTTACAGGGTTGAGATCGAGACCGGGACTATGTGCGGCTAACAGTATGGGGCCGTAATCTAGGTGATGAATATGGCCGGGGCCAATTTTATTCGAACATAAAAAAGCAAGACCACCAGCAATCGCTTGTTGTGGAAAAATCTGGCTCATTTCTTCTTCGACGCCAATGCCATTTTGTAAAAAAAGTATCAGCGTATTCTCGTGCAGAAGAGGTCTAATGAGTTCTTCAAGCAAATGATTTTCGGTGCTTTTTAAACAGACGCAGACTATATCCACCGTCGGCATAGCTGTGCTGGTATCATAAATTGGGATATCACGCAGATGTAGATCACCCCAAATCGAGTCCACGCGTAGGCCGTGTTGAGCAACGTGTTGGTAGTCACTATGTAGTAAAAAATGAACCGGATTGCCCGCCTGATGCAGGTAGGCGCCGTAAAGCGCGCCGAGTGCGCCACAGCCAATAATTGCGAAGCTCGTCATATGAGAGGGTGTACTCGCTACAGAGGCGGACGACAAGTCTGCGTTTTGGACCAACACGTGGTAGCAGTCGCTGCTTAAGCTGCTGTAGACTAGCTCATTAGTACGGTGATGAGTCGGGTAAATACAAGTCGTAATGCTCATTCATTGGAGATTGCAAGTGGATGCTCTGCTATAATGATCTGGGCTGGCAACAACAAACAGGATCTTGCTGATGCTTACCGGTACCATTCGTGACGTACGTTTAGATGATGCAGCGGCAATCTGCGCTATCTATAATTATTACGTGCGCGAAACGATTATTACCTTTGAAGAGGATGAGCTTAGCATTGAAGTTATGACTGAGCGCATCAAAAGTATTCACACGCTGTACCCGTATTTGGTCTACGAAGAAGACGGACAGGTCCTTGGTTATGCCTATGGCAATTTTTGGCGCACACGCAGTGCCTATCGATATACAACAGAAACAACCGTGTACTTGGATAAGCAAGCAGCCGGTAAGGGGATTGGCCGCGTCTTGTATGGTCAATTAATTGACCGCCTCCGTGGCGCAGGTTTTCATGTTGCTATTGGTGTCATCGGCTTACCAAATCCAGCCAGTGAACGTTTGCACGAACAGATGGGCTTTCGTAATGCAGGCGTGTTTAAAGAAGTCGGCAAAAAATTTGGTAAATGGGCTGACGTTGCCTCTTGGGAATTGCGACTCTAATTAGATCGCCTATGCTGGATGCATGAACCCTGAACGCATGCTTGCCAATGATCGACTCTTACGTTGGGTTGTTATTTCTATCGTTTTTTTTTGCGTTACCAATGCTATGCGTGGTGCTGGCATTGATCTATGGCCTAGATTATGAAATTCCCATGGGAGAAATAAACGGTGGATCCCAATCAATTCGTAGCTTAGCGCTGCCGTTGTTGATTTGGGTGGGCATTGGCATCGTCGCTTTGAAAATATGGATCTTAGTGCCGTTTGCTGCGGCTATTGAGGAGTCACAGTCCGTGTCGCTGAAGACAATTGTGGTCAGCATAACGCTGGTCTTACTTTTCGTGACAGCCATTATTGCTGTGTGCATCAATAAATCCGCTTAGAGTTTATCTTTAGACAAAGGCGTCGCTGGGATCATACGGATCAAAGGATAACGGTTTCCAGTCTGGGTTTGCTGCTGGTATTTGTGCGCAGATACTGCTTTTCCATGCGTCCAATTCATGTTTTAATGCTTGGAATATTTCTGGCTGATCGGCGCTGAGTTCTTTGCTTTCACCAATGTCCTCTTTTAAGTTATAGAGTTCGTAGGTCTTGGTGTCGTAATATTCTATTAATTTGTAGTCACCTTTGCGTATGGCAGAGCCGGGGCTTTGGGCGACGCCGTGGTAATGCGGAAAATGCCAAAAGATGGATTCGCGATCTAGTGGCCCTGATTTAGTAAGCAGGGGGCAGAGGCTGACACCATCACAGTGCTGCTCGGGACGTGCGTCTGCGCCAATCATTTCTAGAAGCGTTGGATAAAAGTCGGTGCTGGTAACGGGTGTGTCGCAGCGTTCGCCTGCTTGGGTGTGTCCGGGCCAGCGAATGAATTGCGACACGCGAATGCCACCGTCTGTCATCCAAGCTTTCCCATTTTTAAGTGGTGCGTTGCAGGTAATGCCGCAGTGATTTTTATCGCGTGGACCAGTGCCGGTTGCGAGACCACCATTATCAGAGGTGAAAACTATGACCGTGTTGTCGTACTGACCATTGTCTTTCAGTGTTTGAATCAGGCGCCCAATATTTTCGTCTAGTATTTCAATCATAGCGGCATATTCAGGCATGGACTGGGTGAGGCGTCGTCGAATAATTTCGTTTTCATCACCCTTGAAAACATTTGGCCCAATAATTTCAGAAGCAGGTTGATCAGGGAGGCCCATGCTCTTCAATTTATCACGGTATTTTTCTATGTAGGATTCCTTCGCCTGAATGGGCGTATGGACACTGTAATACCACATATTTAAAAAGAATGGCTTATCATCATCTTGGGAAATTAAATGAATGGCTCGATCAGTTAAGTAGTCGGTTAGGTAGCTGCCTTCTGGTGCCGTGTCTTCTAGTGTGGGTAAATGCCAGGGACTAAAATAGCCATTGACTGGCATGTGGGTAGTAGCCGGGACCACCAAGGTGCCATTTGCCAACATGGTAGGTGCGGTAACCGTGATCTTTAATCGCTTGGGCAATCGAGGTTTCTGTTTGCGGCAATTCTTTTTTATAGGGTACATCTATGAGGCGACCTTTGAGGGGATGGTATTGGCCACGCCAATCAATGTAATTGGTTATGCCAACACGGGCCGGATATTTGCCGCTCATAATACTGGCACGCGTTGGACTACACACGGGACAGCTGGCATAGGCATCCGTAAATAACATGCTGTCTGCAGCAAGGGCATCGATGTTGGGGCTTTCATAGAAGCTACTACCAAAGCAGCCGAGATCGGCCCAGCCAAGATCATCGATAAGGAAGAAAATAATATTTGGTTTAGATTGCGCTTTGTTGCTCATGATGTGGCCTAGTCCGATGGAGTTTCAATGCATGACGCTAGGGAAGAACTATGGAAAATCAATATTTGAGCCAATTGTTCGTTACGTTATTTGAATAAGCGACGTTCACGAATGCTGCGCAATTTTTCTTGTAATTCTTT
>CBDUFM010000443.1:0-3567 GCA_965366325.1 uncultured bacterium | reverse complement strand
CTCACTTAAATCAGGGGCACTTGTTCCGCTCAGCACTAAAGACTTAATCAAAGCTGTCAAAAAACATAAAGCGACCACTAAGGAATGGTTTCTCTCAGCAAAAAATCATGCGCTCTATGCCAACCAAGGCGGCCTTTATGATAGCGTACTTGCGTACCTGAATATTAAGAAGAAATAAGACCGCATGTCTTTAATACGCGCTCAACAATTGCTCGCCATGAATCGGTCTAAAGAAGCTGAAGCCCAGCTTCGCTTGGCCCTGGCCGACGATCCAGAAGATGATTTATCACACGGGCTCCTATCACTCTGCCTCAGCCGTGGCAAGCAGTATCAAGAAGCACATAGTGAAGCCGCATTAGCCATCGGTCTAGACCCCGATAACGACATGCATTATTTCGCCAAGGCTAACGCGTTTATGGGCGAGCATCGTTATAAACAAGCCGAAGAGTGGCTCCTAAAAGCCGTCGCCATTGATCCCCATGACAGCGATTATTACGCCGCACTTGCTAGCTGTCGCATGCAGCGTGATGACTTCAAAGGAGCACTTGCATATTCCACACTGGGCGTTGAGTGCGACCCTGAAGACCAAGACGCCATAGATATACATATTATAATATTAAATCGACTCGGTCGACAGGAAGAAGCTGACGCCCTCCTCGAAGGTGCATTACACCGTAATCCACACAATGATTACGCACATGCCAATCAAGGCTGGGCAGAATTACACAAAAATAATCCTAATAAAGCGCTCATACATTTCCAAGAAGCGCTGCGTCTCGATCCCGATAACGAATATGCACGTAATGGATTAGTCGAAGCGCTCAAAGCCGGCAATCCGATTTACAGATTATTTTTAATTTACGTCCTGTGGATGGGTCGCCTATCACCCAATGTTCGCTGGGGCGTTATCCTTGGTGGTTATGCCGTTTTTCGCTTAGCAGACCGCGCCGCCTATGCATGGCCAGAACAAGCCATCTTTTTTACCCCATTTATCTACCTCTACTTCTCCTTTGCCATCCTCACTTGGCTAGCAGACCCTTTATTTAATTTACTTTTATTCGTTCACCCACTTGGTCGACATGCGCTCAGCGCTCGCGAACGCTTCTCCAGCCTCATCGCCTCGCTATTTCTTTTGCTAGCTGGCGCAGGCTGCATCATGTTTTTCTGTGGCTACCACTCCATCTTTTTAATGGCTGCATTATTTAGCGCCATGATGGTCCCACATATTCATCAAGCCTTTGAGGTTGAACACAGCCGTCACAAACGCATTTATCTAGCCTGTTGTGCCGTGCTTTGCGTCAGTGGCATTGCTGCGCTTTCGCTCATTTACATGGATGATGTATTAGGCGCGCGATTATGGAATTACACCATCTATGGCTGGATCGCCTACATGTTCCTCGGCACCTTCTTAACCACTGAAGCCGATTAAGAGCTGCACGACAGCATGGAACAGCCAGCCTTGTGGCGTGCCCACTCCGGACGCTTGGCAGCATAGGCCTCTTTACCGGGCTGCTCAGTATAGGGCTGGCGCAAGACCTCTAATAATTCATGAATCATGCTGTAATCACCGGTCACTGCTTTATCAATCGCTTGCTGCGAAAGATAATTACGCAGCACATATTTCGGATTCAGGTTATTCATCGACTCGCGACGTTCACGCTCATCAAGATCCTGAGCAGTAACGCGTGCTTGGTACTGTTTAATAAATGCACGCAAACGCTCGTCTCGCTCACCTGTAAGCTCTTCCGGTTTATAATACGCCTCTTTTAAAACCGCTAAACAGGCATCAAGCGACAGTTCAGCGCGTATATCCGCCAAAAGGCGGAAGAAAATGCAATAATCCGTCTCAGTCAATTGCAACACGATCATTAATTCCTGCAATAAAGCATCATCCGATTCAAGTGGCTCCACAATGCCAAGCTTAGCAAACATCATTGCCTTCCACGAAGCATTCATATCCGCCATTAATTGATTAATGATACCCTGCAGGCGATCCACATCATCGACGATTGGCAAAATGGCATTCGCGAATTGAGCAATATTCCAACAGGCAATGTCTGGCTGACTGCCGTAAGCATAACGATGGTATTGGGCATCCGTCGTATTTGGTGTCCATTCTGGATTATAATCCTCGAGCCAACCATAAGGGCCATAATCAATAGTCAGTCCCATAATCGACATATTGTCGGTATTCATTACCCCATGCACAAAACCAACGCGCATCCAATCAATAATCATGCGCTTTGTACGCTCGCAGACTTCCTGAAACCACGCAACATACGTCTCAATAGTAATCGGCTGCTTATCTGCAATTAAATGCGGGAAGTCTGTAGCAATGGTATGTTCACACAATTGGCGTAGCACATCAATTTCACCGCGCTGTGCAAAAATTTGAAAATTACCAAAGCGCGTAAAACTTGGCGCTACACGGCATACGATCGCGCCTGGTTCATAGGCAGGATTACCATCATACAACATATCGCGCATGACCTGATCGCCACTCAGACTCAAACTCAGTGCCCGCGTTGTAGGAATACCCAAATGGTACATCGCTTCACTACATAAAAATTCGCGCACCGATGATCGCAGCACCGCTAAGCCATCAGCGGTCCGCGAATACGGTGTCATACCCGCGCCCTTTAATTGCAGCACCCAGCGCTCACCTTTGGCACTAATAATTTCAGATAAATTAATCGCGCGACCATCACCTAATTGTCCGGCCCAGTTACCAAATTGATGGCCACCATAACACATCGCATAGGGCTGCATGCCCTCCAGCACGGTATTGCCGGTGAAGACATCGACAAACGCTTGTGATGCTGCAGCTGCAGACGTTATATCCAATGCGTCCAACATCTCTTGGCTCACAGCAATAAGTTGCGGCGCTGAAGTCTGACGTGGCGTCACCAAGGAATAACAAGCCCCAGCAACCTGACGCGGCCGTATGCCAGCCTCGACTCCCGTTTCCGGATCGGCTGGCAAATTACGAACAAAGGCATTATCATAGGTAAAGGAAAGCGCGGCATGGTTTGCATCTGACATAGCTTGAAAGCATGGTCAGAACCCACACAAATCTAGTTCACTTCCGTAGCCGCCCAGCACATGCATACCCAGCTCGTCGAGCAACCCGTTCAATCAGCAGCCTCACCCTTAGGCGGCCACCAAATACAAACCTCTTCTTTTTTAACCCGTTGATCCTTAAAGGTCCAAGCCGGCCCTGGCTCTTCAAGCAACCACAGTGGCACGGCTTCTACATCTTCGCCACCACGGCTAGATCGTTTTTTCGCACGCCGTTTGGTTTTTGTATCGTAAAGCGCCGTCAATGTTTCACGGACCGATTCTGTGCGTGGCTCCACAGCACCGACATGGCGCTTTGAACGTGGCAGATGATACAGATCCGATTCACTTGCCAGTTGCGCCTGTGCCGCAGCGAGCAATGAGCTGCGCTTTGATGGTCGGGCATCTCTGTACTGCCCATCAACACTGACTTGCATAAAATCTTTAAGCCCAAGTTTACTACGACTACATCCAGCAGCGACGCCTTCAAGTTGCCCAAATACAATATTC
>CBDUFM010000442.1:0-3570 GCA_965366325.1 uncultured bacterium | reverse complement strand
GCGCTTCTCAACCACATGACTCAATTGATATTTATTGTTAATCAGCGTTTCGGCGAGTTCATGTAAATCATATTCATCGCCAGCATGGAGGACAATCGCATTACTGACCAAGCTGTTTAAATCAGGGACCGCCTGATCGACCGAGGCCGGTGTCGCAATTAACGTCGCGCCACTGGCAAAGGCTTGTAACGCCGCGATCCGCTGGCCAAAGGCCTGACGATCGCGTTGGTCCTCGTGCTCTAGGTCCCAGTCATCAATATCACGAAGCACGGTAACATTGATGCCCAGTTCTTCTAAATCATCACTTAAATTATCGACGTCATTACTAACAATCAGCGCTGGTTTATCAGCGCCAAGGCGCTGACACAGGGCCGCAAGTAAAACTGAGGCAAAAGAATCCTGGCAGGCACCACAAATGACCCCGCTCTGCGCCTGATATGCGTCAACCAACAACTGCACACGGCTGTCGTCCAAATAGCGTTCAACAAGCTCACGCATGAGGATGGGAACTTAAGTGAAACGTAGTTTTAGCAAGCGAGGCTATTTGTTTTTGGGCAATGCCCCAAGCCCATCACTCGTTTTGGCGCTACCTATTTTTCTCCGCAAGCTCCAAAAAAAAATTCCTCAAAGTATGAGGATCAACGCTTGGCACGATCATTGAGCTTGCGAATAATGGCTGCGCGTGCGTGCGGGAGGGGTTGCTTTTCCCTGGGTGCGCCGAATTCCGATTCGGCATTTTACGTACGCTAACCATTTTACCTATGTTTAAGCACAATAATTAGCCTGACCCGCAGTGTAAATCCTGGGACCGCGCCCGTCCCGGGCGCAGCGCGGCTGTGTGCACTCAGCATGCGGGCGAGACGCCCCGCGTTCCCAGGAAGGGACCTTAGGTGGGTTAGTTAAATCTGTTTTAGGTGGCTGGTTGTATCCTGGGACCGCGCCCGTCCCGGGTGCTGTGAGGATGACGCAATCCACCCAGTCTTAGGAATAATCACTGTAAATGCGCTAAGCGACTCAGTCGGCTTGTTCTTCTTTGATTACCTGATGGGGATCGTTTAGTTCGCGCTCGGCCTTTACTGGGTCAGCGGAATAGCGAATAACAATCTGCCGGAGTAAATTATAGCTATCATCGCCAATCAAATGGGTGAACTCAATGGCCATGCCATCATCCGTCAAGCGAGCGACAATGCCCTTGGCATCCACGCGAATAGCCGGATTCGTCGCGCTGCCATCGAGGTGCAAAACAACATCGCATTCTTTGCCGATATCTTTGTGCTGAGCACAATGCACAAACAAACCAACCATAGACAGATCGCGCACCGTGGCCGCCAGACTCGTCTCATCAGCAAAATTCAGGGTCGCATTCACCTTGACTTCAACACGGTTAAAATAACGACTCTCTTGTTTTTGATAACTCATGTTGTGTGGCTCCCAGTGGCCTATGAGCTTAGTCGTTTTGATCCTGATAAAAGCGCTAATTGACTTGAAGGGTCATGGTAGGTGACTCTTTGCGGGCTGGGACAGTGCTGTGTGTACTTGCGTTGCGACAGTCGTCTGTGTAATTAGAGGGTATGATAACAATGCCAAAGGCTATTTAGGGAGCTTACGTGTCAGAATTGATAAATGTGTCGCTTAAAGGCAAGGTTGTAGCTAGTGGTTATTTGAGTGAAGCGGCAATTCATCCAGATGATTTGTTGCAGGTCATTGATGCTAATCGCGCTAGTGGGGATGAGAGGTGTGAAGATTTTTTAAAACCAATTGCATCAGTTACATATATGGAAAAGCGGATGAAATCATGTTCATCTGGTTTCTTTTGGGAGCAGTTAGGTTTGCAGTTGCATAGTGGTATAAGGGAAAGCGGGATCCTGTTTAAAGAAGGGCAGTTTGGTGGCAGGTTGTCGTGGGAGTATTTTTTTTATGAATTGATGCCGATTGCTGAGGAAGTATTTGGGAACGAATGCCCTGATTGTTTTCAGAGATCGATGGCATGCTGTTTAATTACACCGCTACTTTGTTATCTGCAAAATATTAAATGCCCTGACTTTGAACTTGAGCTTGAAATATTAGCTAAGGCATTGTTGGCCGGGTGGATCCCGTTCGCCTATTGCTCTGATGGAGAGTCGTTCTATTTCGAAGCATACAAAGAGGGCTGTGATGAGACCGGAATCAGTGATCACGTGCGCCAGATTGATGAAAATAGAGCATGCATCGCAGCAAGGATGGCGAATGAATTTGCGGCAAGTTCGGCTTATTGTGAGGGGTCAGAGAGCCTTGGAGGTACAAGCATTGTTGAGCAGCTTGAGTCAGGTGTTGATGTGGTAGTGGCTCTCGGTGAATATTTGGCCAATTGTGCTCCGGGACTGAGTGATGAGCTACGCAATTATTTCATTGCTAGTGTTACTTCCACAGCGTTAACAGCAGAGGCAATAATTTATTATTATAAAAACGATGAGGCTGACTGTTTTATAAAGTTTTCCAAGCCCATGCGTAGGTCTATCGGACGCGCGCCACGCCAGGTGTATGGATTGCTAGATCAGCACGAAAACGTGTACTTTGATTGGGATGATCTCGAGTCCGTGCAGCTTGGCGGTATAGACTTGATGCAGTCCCAGTTTGCGGATTTTTATGGGCTGGGCCCGGGCAATGTCATTGACCCATTGAGTTCGTTTATGGTCTACTCACCATTTCGCACAGACGAAACAGTCTACTTTTACCATCCCTTAGAAAAAGACGCTAATGGCGATGCGCTACTCTGTTCGGCGACCGGCGGAACGATCCCTGATTATGAGAGAGTCAATGGAAATGCGACGGAATTGTATTTTGAATATATCTACGGCTATTTAACTGGTGTGTAAATGAGTGGGTATAAGAGATAAGGGCGTGGACAATGACTAGGCCAAATGAAGACGGCGTATTTATGTACCACCCAACATTGCGTGGCGAAAAAAAGCGCGCAGTACTTTGTGAACACGCTCACGATGGAGACGGTCCCGAGCCAATTGCGTGCACGCTTCATCGTCTGACACTTGAGCACCTAGCTTATTATCTCGGCCTGATTGAAGACCTGCGCTATGATGATTAAAGCATCGTCGGTTTCTTGTCTAAGCGCTTCTGTGCATACGGGCGCATAGTATTCGATGGGATTGTCCCCGAATTTACCCATTCGTTAGCGTGCGCACCGAATCACCGTCATAAAAGGCTACTTGGAGGAAGATATTCGTGCGTCGTGCGGGTCGTGGTTTTATCAGGTGGTCGAGGATTTGTTGGCCGATGGCGTCGGAGAAGCAGCCGACGCGGGTGTAGTTGGCGCTGGGGAGTAATTCGTCGTAGCGCATGCCCCAGGTGATGGCGGAGATGTCTTGGCCGAGTTGGAGCTTGTGGGCCTGGCAGTGCATCGCAAATTGCAGGGCGTGTCCTTCGTAGGGGATGAAAAAGGCACAGTGTTGTTTGCTACGTTTAATCTCTTGAAACATGCTGCGGCTGTGTTCGGGATCGGCGTGTCTGGCGTAGTGCTGCAAGACAATGCTGTGTTTTTTGAGGGCGAGGCAGTACTCGTCGTATTTGCGACTT
>CBDUFM010000441.1:0-3573 GCA_965366325.1 uncultured bacterium | reverse complement strand
CATCCCCATTGTCTCGAGATCTATTTCAGCAAGCGATTATGCAAAGTGGTGTAACAACTGGCATTGGCATGCCGCTACGTGGCGAAGGCATATCTGCTGAACGATTAGGAACAAAATTAACAGAGAATTTAGGGGTCACATCCCTAGATGCATTACGAGCACTCGATCCACTCGTATTGGCAGATGCCTATGTGAAGGTACATAAGGTGGATTTTTTTGGCAAGCACATGTCCGTTGGCCCCATTATTGATGGCTACGTCCTAAATAAGCGCCCCTTGGCTCATGTGCTGGATGGAGATACCAAACACATTCGTTTAATTATTGGTAGCAATGCAGATGAAGGCAGCATCTTTATGCCGCATTTCCCAATTAAACGAGCACTAGGTTACAAATATATATTAAATAAATATTTTGATACCGATGCCGCTAAAGTTTTAAGTTTGTTCCCTGTGGATAGTGGCCAGCCTATCAAACAGCAACTTAGTCAGGTCCTTGGCATTGCGATGTTTGTAGCACCTTCTCGATTAATGGCCCGCTTTCACGCAGAAGCTGGCGGCACGTCTTACCTTTATCATTTTACGCGCGTACCGCCTGAGACAAAACGCTTGCATCTTGGCGCCATGCACGGGCTGGATATCTCCTACATATTTGGCACTGGCAAAGTACTCAACACCGAGACCGACAAAGCATTATCGCGAGATATGATACGCGCTTGGAGCACTTTTGCACAGGGGGGCAAGGTCTTACTGCCTAATGATCTGCAATGGCCTGCATATAAAGCAACAGCGGATGCATACATTGAATTTGGCGATCAGATTAGCCTTCAATCAAAGCTCCACCATGAAGCCTGTGACCTTTTTGAAAAGCGCTTCGTTCAGCAACTTCACCTTAAACAATAACCTGATTATGATTATTTAATGAATAGAAAGGTTATGAAATAAGTACCGCTTTAATGCAATCGGCAACTGCCTGTGCAAGCAGGCAATTGCCAGCTGGTGAAAAGTGAACATCAGCAGGGCAGGTAAATAATTCCTCAGAGAAATCCTGTGTTATCTTATATAAATCATTGCAAGGGATCTCATGCTCAGCCATAATTTCCTTAGCAATGTTATTATAAATCTTGTCATCACCCTGCTTGCGACCAGCTTCACCTTCTGGAATAAAGGTCGTGCTAGCCCAGATGAGTCGCTGAGATTGTGCCCGCATTTTAAGGACAAGCTGCTTGAGGTTTTCTTTGTATGCTTCTGGCGTGACCGACAGCGTCCCATGCACCTTATCACGATTACCATAAACCGTTGCTGCTGGGTTGCGGTAACAAAGATCGTGCAAACCCCAGTTAAAATGAATAAGATCCCAATGACGCTCACCAAGCCATGTATCAATGTGGAGCAAAGCATTTTTGGTATCACCACAATTGGCGTCTGGACGATGCACATTGCAGCGCTCACGCAAAAGATCGCGAACAAGCGCCGTGTAACCGATGGAAATAGAATCACCAATCAAGAGCACATGTGGTAGGTCATCGTTAAAACTCTGCGCCTGAGTTAATCCTGCCGCGTCTTCTTTCGGTGTATAAAAGGACATAACTTTATTCGCTCGCGATTTTTTGCAGTGTGTAGATCAAAACGATTCCACCGACACAACAGCCAATTACAGAGAGTATCTGGAGTAAATCGCTGGGCAAAATCGGCAGCATCGGCCCTAATTCATTAATAAACTTTGGTAAATAATGTGTTTTCCACGGCCACAAGGCGACTAAACTGCCGAGCATTAAACCTGTTAATGCGGACATAGTTCGGTCATGGTGCTTGTGTAAAATGTAACGCAGCAGGGGGACAAAGCTGGCGACGCCGAGAACAATGCCAAGACCAAAATACGCAATGATATCAAACTCGCGATTATGGATTGCCTGTGATACGGGTTGGTACATACCAATAATTAAAAGTACTAAGGAGCCGCTGATACCGGGCAGCAGCATAACGCTGATAGCCAACATGCCGGAAATAATAATTAAAAATGGATTAATACCGATGCTCGTCGGATTCAATAAACTAATCGCCGCAACAATCCCGGCACCAATAAGCAGGTTCAGCCAATCTATTGATTTACGTGCTCGTATACATTGCCACGGCTGAGGAATGCTGAATAAGACCAAGCCAAAAAAGACTGCGAAAATAAGGGGGGCTGTATCTGGGTTTAGCAATAAACCCTGTGGTGGATGAGCTTGTATATACGCAGCCACCGTTTGCCCAGGTTCTAAGTTGAGGTCCCCTATCTTTAAAGACTTTCCTACGAGCAGCTTGGTAGCTATAAAGAGGGCGCAGATAGCGCCAAAGACCAAGGGAAACAAAAGCTTGAAGCTAGGAATCGCCGCGACCCATGATTGTGCCTTAAATGGCGATGTAAGGATTCCGATCACCTGTGCCAGCGCATCTATGAATTGATCATAATAACCAAGGATCAAAGCAATGGTTCCGCCAGAAACGCCAGGTACGGCGTCAGCTGTGCCCATGCATAAGCCAAAACCAAAGAAGCGCAAAATCGACACTGACTTCGCTTGATCCGGATCTTTGGCTAGATCATCGGTCGAAGCCTGAGATTCAGCTACGTCTGGATCATCAGACGCATCATGGCTACTTGGATTCGATTGGTCTACGGATTCATCATCAGGCATATGGCGCTAGGTTAAATTAGGCTGTGTAGATGCAATTATCAGAGCTGGGTTTTAGTCGTAGATCGATTTTGGGTTTCTTTAAAATACATAGTAGCTTATTTGCTAAGCAAAAAGCTAAGATCTGTTTCTGATCTTAAGATTTAAGCAAATTAAAAATAAGGACTTATGACTTTTCAACAAATGAGAATATCGCGGAACATGAGTCAATCAGAGCCCAAAAACGCCCAAAACTGCTGATTCAGACCAGATTTGAACAGAGTGGTATATGAACCCCACTCTATATTCTATGTCCGATAATGTATATTATGTTATCTTTAATGATGTATAAGGGGTGATATGGACTGAACTTAGCCATTTACCACATTAGCACGGTTTCAGACGCCCCTAGGCATAGCGCATGAAACGTTGTGTTTATGGGCTTACTTCTCGAGACCGCTTGTTTGGGCCGCAGCTCTCGGCGTCTTACTCAATCTAATCCAGGACTATGGTGATTCATCGCTACAGTCTCCGCATGTGGATTATGCAGCAAAGCGAGCCTTGGAATCAAACGTTGATTAGTCGGCGAATGAGTCAGGCAAGTTGCCGATAGCTGCAGGGATGAACCGAAAACGGCCAAACATGCGATTGACGAATGAGGGGTTTGTGACTGGTGCTTGGGCTGGGCCGGCCGTCTCTTGGGTCTGCCGCTGCCAGTGCTGTCTGTCAATCAAGCTAGCCCCCCTTTTTAGGTCTTCTGACAGATGCTCTGACGTCGATGTTTTCGAGCTTTGTCGAGTTAGGCATGCTGACAACGCTCGCTAGACAGACGGACAAGCATTAAGTAAGCTCCGCGCCAAAGGCATACCAACGACGGTCAGCTTTGACGATTAACGATCAATGCTGCGAATGAGAGCAATGAG
>CBDUFM010000440.1:0-3579 GCA_965366325.1 uncultured bacterium | reverse complement strand
AACATACCTAGTCAGATTTAATGGCGGTTACGGGATTAATATTTGCTGCTTTAACGGGACCGCCTTTGTTAGCTGTTGAGCTGCCTGAAGAGAGTCCGAGTGTTTGTGCTATGCTTGCTATGATAGCTTGGTTACCGGCTTCATTTGGTTTATAGCCATCTTTGGTGCTCATTTATGCCACAGGCAAGAATATAGATGTCGGCTTTGTGTTGGAGGAGTTCTTTTTCAATGTTCGTGTTGATCTGTTGTAGAGAAGCGTTTTTGCTTCCTTTTACTTTCCATTTAAACTGTTCTTCGCGCAGTTGTTGTTTGTATTGCGATTTAAATTTGTTGAATGCAACATTATAGTCTGATGCACAGTAGACGAAAATAGAGCGTGGTTCAGGTATTTTAGTTGCGTCAGTTGCGTCAGTAGCGGTCAATTGGAGTGCAAAGCATAAGTATAGTGAAATGGCGCAAACTAGTGACTTCATGTGCGTGCTCCTTGGCTAGGGATGCTTGTGGTATATACCTATATGCACTGGCTGTCAAAGTTAATATGAGAAAGGCCATGCACGTGTACTTGATACAAGATGGGGCTTGTAGAACAGTAAGTTAGATTGACGTTTTCCGCGCACATGCATAAGCTAGATCAAAATAATTGGAGTAATTTATGACAACAATGATGGGACCGTATGCTGACTGGGCGACGAAGCAGCTAGGAGAAACTGCGGGTTTGTCGTATCTGCACCCGAAGTTTAAGCAACTGTCTGCGTGGCGAAAGAAAGCGCGGCAGGCATTTGATTCATGTCTGTCTCCATTTACAGCAACACAACAGGTAACGGTTCGTTGCGTAAAGACCTATGTATATGATGGCTTGCAGGTAGAAGAGCTGGAATGGCAATTACCCTATGGCCCAAAGACTGAGGCGGTCTTGTTAAAGCCCATCAATGCGCAGGGCAAGTTACCGGGGGTCTTGGCCTTACATGATCACGGCGGTCTTAAGTATTATGGCTACAAAAAGATTACCCAAACCGGTGAAAAAAAGAATGCACGTCTGATTGAGCACCAGGCTAGTGATTATGATGGGCCAATGAAATTGCTAAGCGTGGTTACGCCGTATTAGTTCACGATACATTTTTATTTGGTAGTCGACGTGTGCCCACTGAATCGGTTGCTGAGCGCATTCGCCCACCACATAAAAATTTTAAAGCTGATACGACTGCAGCTATCAATCATTATAATCAGTGGGCTGCTGCGCACGAGCATATCGTAGCCAAATCAATCTTTTGCAGCGGTAATACCTGGCCGGCCTATTACTTATATGAGGATCAAGTTGCCTTAGGAATTTTGGCCAAACGTAAAGATGTGGACGCGAGTCGTTTGGCCGGTGGGGGTTTATCGGGGGGTGGTCTGCGCACTGTTATGTTGGCTGGTTCCGATGATCGCATTAAGGCCTGTTTTTGTGCTGGGTTTATGAGTACGTGGCGTGATTTTATGTTAAATAAATGTCACACGCATACGTGGATGACCTACATCCCACAGCTGCCGAAGTATTTAGACTTTCCAGAAATACTTGGTATGCGTGTGCCGTTGCCTACCATGGTCTTAAACTGTAATCAGGATCCATTATATACGCTGCCTGAGATGAAGCGTGCCGATAAAATGCTCAAGGCGATCTATAAAAAGGCTGGTGCCAGCGATAAGTATAAGAGCAAGTTTTTTGATGGCGGACATCAATTAACGCAGCCCATGCAGAAGCTTGCCTTTGATTGGTTTGATCGCTGGTTAAAATAAAAGAGACACAAACCCAAAGAGTGTTAGCAGTGCTATGCAGATATTAATGGTAGAAAAAGTCCCTTTGTATGTATCCCCATTCCTTTTTTTCAGCGAGTGAATGCTTGGTAGTCCAATGCAGAAGGTGTAGAATGTAACTATCATAGCTAGGAACATGTAATCTAAGCCACGGTGTGAGTCTGGCCCACGATAGCCGTAATTGTGTTCATATATGATATATCCAGCGCACGCGGTAACTGATATGAGTCCAAGGAAGAAGCAGAAGACACTAAACATACTATTTGATAATGCTGTGTTTAGACTTTGGTAATATGATTTTTCGTGCTCTTGCTTGTGGTGATCCTTGAGAAAACAAATTCCGATGGCTCCAAAGAAGGATAGAAGAATCAAAGTGCATCAAGCAGGGTGCCTACCTTTTGCTAGCGCATGATAATACATGGCTAAAGCGATGAAGGGTATGCAAAAAAGCGGAAAGATTGTTCCTTCACAACAGAGCAGGGTGCCAGCGAGGTAAACGAGTGCAGGGATGCCAAAGCTGAGGCTTTTCCGATGAAGTTTTTTTATCATGTGTAGGGTGTTGTGATCCTACTCTTTAGCGTTCTCTTTTGCCTCTTTAAACAAATCCTCGAGCATTTTTGGATCGATGCTTTCGCTGACCGGTTTCTCTTTTTTGTCTTCGATGCCTTCGGTTAATGAACGCGAGGGTTTTCCGACTGTGGGTGCAGGGCTTTTCTCGATTTTGCTGTTAGCGGCGCCACTTTCTGCGTTGGTGACAGGTTTTTTCTCGCTGTCATTGACCTTGCTGCTATCTGTGCTCGTACTGTCTTCACTATCGTCTTTACTCCAAAGCTCATCACTAGTTTGGTCGCTCTCAAGTAATTTGAAAATATCTTTATTCATCGATGCTTCGATCAATTTATTTTCAATGTCTTCACGAGTGATATGAATATCAAGGTGCGGTGTGCCGTCGACGATGCTTTCAGTGGCGTGAATGCGTAGCCAGCCAATGAGCCAAGTCATATGTGGGGTTTCACTGTTAATGCCATTCACACGTGGGTCGCCCCAGCGGTCGATGAAATTAAAGCGTGCCTGACGCAGATGCCAGCCAGCGCTGCGAATGTGAGCACCAGCCAAGCGTTGTTTGCGAATAACTAACTCTAATCCGTCTTTGGTGGTGTAGATGGTGTCGTCGCCTTCCTGGCGCATGCTGGCTTTGCCAAGTTTGCGCTTGAGGACTGTGATGTCCGTTTTCCAAGCAAAGCCGCCAACCGATTCAATTTCTGCTGGGAGGGGTTGGGTGTTATTGCCCATCATGATCTCTTCGCGCACCGTGACCTGGCCAAGGTTGGGAATGCCGTCATCGCTCAACCATGACATCGGGATCTCTGGCAAGCGCAGTTCACCAGTGCGGCGTGGCAGGATATGCATAGTGATTTTAACAAAACGGCTTTTGTCATTGGTAGCAACCACGGGATCGCTGGTTAGGAACCAGTTTGGGCGATTGTTGGGCATATCCATCGCATTGATGATGGTTGCTTTGATGTCGATCTGCTCGACCTGTGGGAGCATGGTGCTGAACTCCAAACGAACGACTTCGTTGAAGGCCACGTTGTTGTTATAGCGCGGTTTGCTTAAGGCACCGGCCGCATGTATGGCAGACAGCGAGCATGAGAAGAGGAGGGCGAGAAAGATGATTGTACGCATGGCGGGAGCTTATGGCCTGTTTGAGGGCTGTCAGGTGGAATACGCCCCAACGGATCGATGTGGATTCACCCACCCAATATGCTCATATCCGATCATTTT
>CBDUFM010000439.1:0-3580 GCA_965366325.1 uncultured bacterium | reverse complement strand
GACGCAGTTCCTGCATCCAATAGCGCAAGCGCTCACGTTGGAGGTGCGTGCTCTTGCGCAAACTCGGTGTTAGGCCTGCATAAAGCGCTGCTAATGCTGGACAAACCTGAGCACAGCTCGTCAAAATCTCCGATGGAAAGGCAATGTTGACGATCTGCAAATCTTCTGCACGCAAACTATGCTGATGCTCTGCAGCCACAAAAACTAGGTCTCCGGCCTCCAGAGCATGTTCACCGTTCGTCAAAAGATGCTGGCCCTGCCCTGACTCAACCAAAAAAAACTCGGCAAAATCATGATGATGCAAAGGCCTAGAATAGTCGTTATTTATATGGGTTATTGCTATATGAACGGGCGCAGCATCGCTTACATGCTGCCACAAAATCTTGTCAGGCTCAAGCATCGCAGTTCACCTCAGGACAATATAATAGGCAACAAAACGACAAGACACAAGCAGCAGCACCCTATACTAGACGTTCAAACCCTAAGGACCGTCTGATGAAGAATCTCCTCAACAACACGCAACGTGCATTCTACGACCAAGAAGGCTACCTCCTGCCGCCTCAGCCCATCCTGCCTAGCGCTGAGTTCAGCGCCTTACACGAGCGCTTTGAATCGATCGCCAATGAATGGGAGCAAGAGCATCAGATTCGCCCTGAACACATTGATGTTCCACACCTCTATCACCCCGATCTCTTCCGCTGGCTGTGTAATGACCAGGTGCTGGATCTAGTCGAAGAAATCGTTGGCCCTGATATCGTCCTCTTTTCGTCACACTTTATCTGTAAGCCTCCTGGGACCGGCCAACGCGTCCCGTGGCATGAAGACTCGTCATACTGGGCCCACTATAACATCGACCCCATGGACATTGTGACGATCTGGCTGGCCATTGATGAGAGCTCGCCAGAAAATGGCTGTATGCAGGTTATTCCCAAATCCCATTTAAGTGCTGATTCAGCATATCATGAACTCAGCAGCGATGACAACTCAGTTTTCGCCACCGAAATAAACCAAGACCAATTTGATGTTTCAAGCGCTGTTGATTGTGTCCTCAAACCTAATCATGCATCCCTACACCATGGTAAACTGATTCACGGATCACACGCAAACACCAGCAATAAACGTCGCTGCGGCTACACTATGCGTTTCATGTCGAGTCGTTGTCATATTAAAAATATCGGCGACCATCACGTATTTTTAGTGCGTGGTCAAGCACAGGCACCAAATCATTATAGCGAGATTGGCACAACCCT
Source organism: uncultured bacterium (assembly GCA_965366325.1). GTDB lineage: Bacteria > Planctomycetota > UBA11346 > UBA11346 > UBA11346 > JANQLF01. The sequence goes on along the minus strand of CBDUFM010000439.1, from coordinate 2,330 downwards.
CCGCCATCATGTGCAAAATGTGTAAAGTCAAAGCCCAAGACTGAGGCGCCGAAAGCCTGCCACATTCTTAATCCGCTAAAACCAGAAAAGAGCTTGATCCGAGTGGAAACTTGAATTAGTAAGTAATCTCTTTGAACGCCGGTATGTAGAAAGGGCGCTGGCATGATGCGAATTACTGGGATGGAAGCGATAGCTTACGCCATTGAACATGAACTTGAATTATGCAAACATCCAGACAGTGACGAAGGTCATCGTGATGATCTTGATATTGAAGAAGCACGCCACATCGCACTCGATGAACCCAGCCTCATCTATATTGACATTGACGACGACGAAGACGACTAAGCTGTCCGCCATCCTCAGCCTGACCTCGTAGTACAACAGCGCTCTGCTGTTTATGAGTGTGCTAGTGCACAGTGCTGATGCTCCAGCTAACGACTTGAGCCCAACAAGTGAAGCCATAGACTTATGTTAAGAGTCTAGGAAGAGCCCGTGAATAGTCATAAAGATGATATCCCACATGAGGACGACACCGCCAAGGTGCCCATACTCAGTAATCAAATCGATCGCACTGTTGCGCCCGAGGAAGATGAAACACAGAAAAACCGCATTCAATTGGACACCCCCAGTCAATGGAAGTGCCCGTGGTGCGAATTAACTGTCTTTGACGCTGTCGATACCAAAAATGAACTCGAAGCGCGCAGCTGCTATAAATGCGGCGCACTCGGCATTGTCGGCAAAATCGGCGAAACTGATTACATGATTGATACCGCGATGGCGATTCAAGGCATTGACGAAGCGGTTATAAAAGCACATCAAAAAGATCGCGTGCACGGCCTCCAAGAGAACGGCCTCTCTATGCGCAGCGGCTATTTAGAAATGGAAGAAGAAAGCGGACACGGCTCACAAGGCTTGTGGTTCCGTGCTAGCGATACCTAGTCCATATTAAAATTCTAAAATTAAAAACCACAGTCTTACTGACTGTGGTTTTTTATTAGTATCAAGAAACGACTAATTAATCACCGATATACACTACCGGAAACTCAGCGAGCACTAAATAACTAAGCTGCTCACTCGTATGACTGCGCTCAATGTCACCAATTTGATCTTCATCTATGGCCAGTTTTAACTGCGTCGGTGAAAGCGGATTAGCGCCATAGAGCACTGGCCAACCACCATTCGGGCCATCGATCCCCGACATGCTCAGCATTGCAGACTGAGCACTAACTAAGTTGCTTAAACTATAATCGTAACTTGGATTATCATCAACGCCCGACACCGAATCTGAACCAACGCCAGCCTCATAATTAACGCCATCTATAATCCCATGACCAGCTTCAATAACCATATACGCTATAGTTTCTGGACCGCGTTCGCGGTCACTGTCCTCACCAACGTGTTTACCAATAAACAAGCTGCTTGGTGAAGCCACGACACCTTGGCTAGCACCACGGGACCAAAACTGTGACCAACGCGCATCTTGAGCAGTCATTACCTGGCCGAGCACAACTGGTGTTGTGTAGGAATTGTAATAACCGCGTTGCATACCCGACCAGTTTGAAGCATTATCAGTTTTATCAGAATGAACGGTGAGTATTTCCATGGTGATGCCATGTTCAGCATCACGGTAAACACCCGTTTCAAAGACTTGGTAATGAACCGTATAACCGCTAACCGCAGCTCCTGAAGGATTCTGAACGGATAATTCAAAGCTTGTCGCACTTGCATTTCGTACGCGTGCAACGACTGGCGCGACACTGTCATCCGAATTCACTGTGCAAAATACCGCCATATTAGTAAAGCTGCGTGATAAATTAATGGTTTGCCAGGTATCGCTAATATGTAACGCCACCCCTGTATCGAGGACCGGACCACCAACACTCATCACCACAATTTCTACGCTATCGCTAGCAACTTTCGTATCCGAATCTTGCACTTCGGCAGTAAGCAGGTGAAAACCAGCACTCAAGCTACTGCTATCAAAACTTGCGCCCACTGCTAGGACACCATCTATGCTCGATGTCCAGGTAATCGCAGCGCTCAAATCACCATCCTCTAAATCCGAAGCAGATGCACTAAAGGATACCGTATCACCGGAAGCGTAAACCGCATGTGCTGTAGGCGTCAACAGCGCAAGGCTTGGCGCACCTGGATCGGCCAAGATGAAAAAGGCTGCTTGCTCCGTGGTGTGATTACGCTCGGAATCAGTGATTTGATCTTCGTCAAAGGCAAGATGCACCTCATCCGCTAAGACTGGATTAGCAGCATATAAAATTGGCCAACCGCCATTAACCCCATCCATTCCTGTTGCCGATAAAATACCCACTGTA
>CBDUFM010000438.1:0-3581 GCA_965366325.1 uncultured bacterium | reverse complement strand
CCTTATTTATCTTGTCCGTACTGTCAGAATCTCCTGAATAGATATGATCTAATAAGGTTTTTTCAGGTGTATCTCTTAAATCGATTTGAATTCGCTGGCCTACTTTGATCCCATCGACATGCGCAAGTGTCAGTTGCTTGTCACCACGCTGAGCAGTAGCAACAATAGCGGCAATTGGGTCAGACTTATTATGGCCTTTCACCCAAATGAAACCGCCCGACCACGAATATCCCGATGTCGGACGTCCAGAGGTAGTTGCCTGCATATTCGGACGCAAATCCTCTAATTCTTTGGTAAAGTGTAATATCGTTTTATCTGTACCGGCTCCACGCAAAACAAGATTGGATTCTTTGATCCATAAAATATCGCTTAGCAGATAACGACCTTCGGGGATATAAATAGCCCCATTCTTAGTTGCTAGAATAGCTTGTTTAAACGCGTCGGTATCATCAAGATCATCGCAGCCATTTGCACCAAAGTCCGTTACGCGCGCTACAACCTGCGCGTCGGGCAATGGGTCATCACCAAAATGATAGCCCGCAAAAGAAAAATCTGGTAAACGACTTTGCGGCGACCATTTTTCACCGTTCTTTCCCCATAGCTCTGAATAGGTCTCAGCATTTATAGGATTATGTAAACTCATAAAAAATAATACCGCGAATAAACAATACATAGACCTACACATAGCTTAACTCCTTCAACAACCTTGCCGGATGAGAACCTGTAGTTTGTTGAAAAATTGAAAAAGTACAGGCAAAGCTAACGCGCTTATACTGCAGGACCTACATAATTATGAAAACACAGGTCTAGATCTTGTAGACCCTAGGTCATCCACGCCGGTTTAAAAGTGGATTGGTGTTCTTGGCCAATAATGTCTCGGTACAGATCAGGCCTACGTGCATTTTTATAACGGTGTCCACCAGCTAGCGTTAATTTATCCTTACCAAGGCTCGCTATAGCAATTGCATCATCAAAGCTCTGCACTTCCGCCACTAATTCGCCATAGGGATCTAAAATCATCGCGTTACCATTTTTTAAATGCACACCATCATAACCAATCGGATTGGTAAACGCATAATACACCGCATTATCATAGGCCCGAGCCGGCAGCCAGCGCATCAGCCAGCCGCGTCCCTTCGGACCATTAAATTCCTTGCGCAGAGCCTCGGGGTCTTGTGCTCTCTGCTGCCAGAAATGATCTGCGACATAGCCTCGACCAGGCATCGCAGACGGCGTACAACCTGTCACATGTGGTGCAAAAATTATTTCCGCACCAGCCAAAACCGTCGCTCGCACATTTTCGATAATGTTATTGTCATAACAAATCAGGATACCGCAGCACCAACCTTTAATATCAAACAGCACGTATTCATTACCTGCTGACATGTACTGACTAATAAATGGATGCAGCTTGCGATACCGCGCACGCAAACCCGTTTCGTCGACACAGATATAGGTATTATACACCTTGTCCGCATCTTTTTCTACCAAGCCGGCCAATATCGTCATCTGATGTTTTTTAGCTATGGCTATTAAGGCCTGGCAACTCGAACCCTGCGGAAGCTCCTCAGCCAAAGCAAACACCGCATCCTTATCGAGATCTTTAAAGAAGGTATAGGCTGTGATCGACATTTCGTGAAAACTAATCACCTCAGCCCCCTGCGCCTTAGCCTCGGCAGTGAGTCGGTCAATAACAGCAAGATTATACTGTTTATCGCCATCTTGAGGCTGAAATTGCGCAACGGCTAAATTTAAATTGGTCATAAATGCGTCCCCGAGCGTCTAGTCCTAAACCTAATTAGCCTCATCGCTAGTCATAAGATAGAGCATACAGTTGCGGCCGTTTAGAACATACACTGCCTCACCATCATGCAGACTAGGAATCATTTCGGCACTACCGCTTAAGGCTGACTGGCCTTCACTGCCATCAATTCCTTCCAGATACTGTTTACATATTTTTTTAGCGCTAGTTTATTAACAAAATAACGAATGGGCTGGTTTTTTATCTGCTCTATTCTTGCAACGACAAAGTGCTCGCTAAATCCTGCCCATTCACCAGCAAGCTCAATGACATTGAAAGCTAACGCTGGGGCTACTTTATCCATGAGTATAGTTTTAACCTGCTCATCCGTTAAACCAGATTCATGAATTTCTTTTATAATGCGTCCATAGAATATGCTCACATCCGTATCGAGAAACAAATCAGATAAGGCAATCCATAACATTTGCTCGGGCGTATAGTCCATTAAGCACGGCACCGTAAACTGAACGCATCTAATTGAAATGTGCATAACATAAGCATGCTCGCCGACTCGCAGGAATTAAACTGTCGTGCCATAGGCACCAAAGCAGAATACAAAACCTGCAAGCACTGTCTATCCCATTTCACCGGATATTGTGAACGCTTCTGTGTCCAAGTAATTGCTGCAATCTCGACCACAATCTTATAGAATCTCGCATTTTTATCCGCCTTAATTGGAACAAATACGCTATTTTTATCCACCGCATTCGGAACATACCAGATTATTATTTGCTTTTACTTATTCTCTGTACTGTGGGCCCCTCTGTAGTCGACAACACATTTTAAACCAGCAAAATAAGGAGCTACGTTATGCCAACTACACCAACAAATACAATTTATCCAGACAACTCCACTGAAAAACCCTGTGATATTAGCAAAGCACTACTTGCAGGAAACGTAAGCAGTGAAGATTGCCCTTGGGTTAAAATCGGAAATTTATATGTATCTGTAACCATAACTGGTGAATCCTCCTGGCTGCCATTAATCAGTCTTTTACACGAAGAAGGCAAACGGAAATTTACCGTTTTTTCTGGTCGTCATGGTGATATCCCTAATATTGTAGACCAAAGCAACGATAAAACGATACTGGTATTCGACGAAGGTCACATGGACGAAGACAACGCCGTTAAAACCAACGCGCTGAAAGAATTCCCTGACATCAGTATTGAGATCGTCGATTCGGGCGCACAGCAGATTGACCATGCCGCATGGTTAGCCAAGGAAACAAAGACTCACCTCGACGCAGACAGCGTGGTTATTTATGCATGGTGTTACTCCCTGTTCACCATGTCCGAAATAAAGATGGCAGTCACTGGCGATGGCAAAGAAATCTACGAAAGTGAGAGCTATCAAGACGCACAAAAAGCTGAATTCAGCAAAAGCATCGCGGATACGCTAAACGCAAATTTTTCATGGGCTTTATAATACCTAGCGACGGCTTTACTTGCTCCAGCAGCCCCCTTAATCACTTGGATTAAGGGGGTTCTGCCTCTGCGCCCGCCCAAATGGACCCCATCAGTTATTTAATATCAGCTATCCCGTTTAATCATCTTGTATCCATAAGCTCCGCATCTTGCACTACATGGGTCAATTTATTCAAACTCTTTCTTTTTATAAACCTTATTAGAATGAAGGCATTTTGAATGCACGATAGCACAACAATCCACAGTAATGCCTGCATTGCATGTGCATAAGCAACCAATCATCGGCAATCATCGGGACAGGCTATATAATCACACAGCCTTGTCAATCACCGTGGTGTCATTATTGACCCATATCG
>CBDUFM010000437.1:0-3583 GCA_965366325.1 uncultured bacterium | reverse complement strand
TGTGCACTGGCGGCCGCATTCGCCATCATTTAAAACAACGCCTTTGGAATCCGAATAACTGTATTCTCTTTGTCGGATTTCAGGCACGCGGAACGCTTGGTCGAATTCTGGTTGATGGCGCTAAATTTGTCAAACTCTATGGCGATGAATACATTGTTTCATCACGTATAGAAACCCTGGGCGGTTTTTCTGCACACGCTGGACAGGACGAGCTCATTGAATGGCTCTGCCAATTTCGCAACCATGCACGCATCATGCTGGTTCATGGCGAACCGAGTGCGCTCCACGCCTTGTCTGATAAATTAGCACAGGAACAACAGCTCAGCTGTAAAATCCCCAAGCGCGGTGAAAAAATCGTGCTCTAGCCCGATTCGCCGCATCAAACATGAGAACAATGAGTTCTAGCTATACAAAACCGCTTATGACGCCATGCATGCAGCACCACTGAGCACCGATCAGCTCACACAAAACAGCGCTAGTATGGCTATTGGACGCTGGCATTCAGAAAAAGCAGCTAATCATCATCGTTTTGACCTATCACGATTCCTCGCGTAGCATCGCTTAGGTTCCCAACGATAAGGTGCTGAGACACGCCCATGCCACAGACCACCGCACCTGTACCATCAATTAAGCCAGTCGGATTCTCGACGTTTGGCGGCGTCTTCACACCATGCACTTTGACTATACTTGGTGTAATCATGTTCCTGCGTTTTGGCCAAGTAGTTGGCAATGCCGGAATTGGCCAAGCACTCTTAATTGTGGCGATGGCCAAATTAATTACCACGCTCACTGCCTTATCTCTTTCCGCCATTGCAACGAACACGCGGGTTAAAGGTGGCGGCGCTTATTTTCTTATCAGTCGTTCGCTCGGCGTCGAATTTGGTGGCGCAATTGGCATCGTATTTTATTTATCGCAAGCGATTTCGGTTGCGATGTATGTTATCGGTTTCACTGAGGCGCTGATTGCTACCGTCCCCGCATTGGCCGACCATAGCACTGCCGTAGCGAGCGTGGTTAACCTCTGTGTCTTCGTCTGCGTTTTTATTGGCGCCGGCTGGACCATCAAAATGCAATACGGTATTTTAGTTATTTTATTGATTGCGATTGGTGCTTTTGTTGGCGGCGCCTGTCAATCATGGAACACCGAACTACTCGTCGCTAACTGGTCATCTGGACACAGCGATAACAGCAGTCTCTGGATCATGTTTGCTTTATTCTTCCCTGCAGCCACCGGCATTATGGCTGGCGCTAATATGTCTGGCGACCTAGCAGACCCAGCCAAAAGCATTCCCCGCGGCACACTGGGCGCGATTCTCTTTACCGGCCTTATCTATGCAGGGTTCGCCCTCTTACTGGGCGCCTCCGCTGAACGTAGCATTTTAATTGGCAATACCCTCGTGGTTTCGGAATTATCACTCAGTAGCTCCTTAATTGTTGCTGGTATTTTTTGTGCAACACTGTCATCTGCCCTAGGTAGCTTAATGGGCGCACCGCGCATCCTGCAAGCATTGGCCCGCGATCAGGTGTTTAAATCTCTCACACCATTTGCCAAGGGCTCCGGCCTCAGCAATGAGCCACGTCGCGCCACCATTCTTTCAGCAATCATTGCACAAGCAGGCATCATGCTTGGTGATTTAAATGCCATTGCCCCAATCATCACCATGTTTTTTATGATTACCTATGGCGCATTAAATTTTGCAACATTTAGCGAAGCGTTTAGTGGCAACCCCAGCTACCGCCCCAGCTTTCGTTGGTGCCACTGGTCATTATCTCTCTTAGGCGCCCTGTTGTGCTGCGGCACCATGCTGCTAGTTGATCCCATGTGGGCGATTGCCGCGTGTCTGGTCATGGTCGGTATTTATCGTTGGCTCAATCATCAGGAACTCGAATCTTCTTGGGGCGATGTCGCCAGCGGCACCACCCTCGAACGCGCGCGGCGTAATTTATTACTCCTTGAACAAGAACGCTATCACCCCAAAAACTGGCGCCCCAATATTCTTGCTATGGGTGCTGGCCTAGAAGGGCGCTTATTCTTAGCCGTATGGGGTCGGCGCCTTTGTGGGGAACACGGCCTCTTAATGCTTGGCCAAGTTATTTTAGGCGACGAAGAAGGGCATCTCGATCGCCATGCACGAGCCGTGCGTCTGTTACGCAAAACAATTCAAACCAATGATCTTGGCGCGTTTCCAGTGGCCGCTATTTCCGAATCGCTTTCCAGCGGCATGTCAGCCCTAGTCCAGTGTGCTGGCATCGGAGCTCTACGACCAAATCTAATCTTTTTTGGTTGGAGTGATAAACCAGAAAATCGTCAAGAATTCTTGACCAATTTACGTACCGTTGCACGCCTTGGGCGCAGCATCGCCATTATGCGTCAAGCCACACAACCTGAAGACCCATGGGTACAACCCAAAGGTAGCATCGATGTTTGGTGGCTTGGTCAGGGTAACGGCTCGTTAATGTTATTACTCGCTCATATATTACGCCGCAATGTTGGTTGGCGAAATCGAGAAATTCGTTTAATCCGCATGGTTGAAAATCAAGCCGCTGTCGCTGATGTTGAACAGCATTTGATAAAGCTAGCCAAGGAAACACGAATTCCCGCAACCCCACGCGTCATTATCGGCTCTAATTTTATCGAAGCCCTACGCTCTGAAAGCCAGCATAGCGCTTTGGTTATTCTTGGCTGCCCAAATGCAATTAGCATCAACGAAGAACAACTGCAAAGCCTCGAACACATTAGCGATGGCCTGCCACGCGTGCTGTTTGTCAATAGCGCTGGCGACATGAGCCTTGATAGCTAATTAACCAGCAAGGGATAGGCGTAGCGTTAATTGCGCATGCGCCTGAAAACGCAATAACGTCAAAGTCGAATCTGGCATCGGCAGCAGCTCCGGCTCCAGCAAGGCATCCTTACCCGCACCCGCATAACAGAATAGAGTGGCCGGATCATAATGCTGAATAAATACATCTATCCCGACGGCACTCGCAAAAGTCGCCTCCGCCTCAGTCTCCGATTCAGTGTAAGCAAGTAACTCCGCATTTGATGCATGAATACGATTGATCGCCACTGAAGGCCCACGCTGAATCTCAATCTGGTTCACACCGGCGCGCAAATAATTCTCCGGCACCTGCAAACAATATGTGAGCGTCTGCCCATTTATGCAGTAACTGTGCACGCCATCTTGGTCCCCGACAGCGCGCACTGAAATCCGCGACAAACGATACTGAAATGATTCAATGGCATCAATCAGCAAAGCGCCACGCACTGCTATGCCCTGTGCTGAACTCTGCAATAATTGTCCTGCCGTACTATTCACAAAACTACCGGCACTAAATGGTAATGCCCGCCAGCCCTCTGTTGCCCCCGCATATTCAGTGAGCGCCCCAGCCATAGGATATTTTTCAGCAACATGCAGCGCATCATCAATTTGCTGCGTCAATCGCTGCTTATAGGTCGAGGAATCTAAACCATATTCAGATAGGCTGCGGGCCAAAACATTCCACGGGCAATAACCGTATGGCTTATAATCAGCCCAGGTCTCCATAACCAAACGCGCGCTCCGTAACTGCACATCTGGCAATG
>CBDUFM010000436.1:0-3592 GCA_965366325.1 uncultured bacterium | reverse complement strand
ATGTGTGCCCAAGCAACAAATAGCGCAAACGCCCCTAAGGCGGCTGTTCCGCCCGGAATCAAACGCAGCTTAGCGATTCTCCAACTCTTGGCTAAGTACCCTGACGGCCTGCGCTACACGGATATTGTTCAACTCAGCGGCGAATCTAAAACAGCCATTACACGGGTCTTAGGACATCTGCAGGAACTTGACTACATCAAACAGAGCCCCCTCGATCATCGCTATCGATCTGCCGAACTCAGTCAGCAGCTCAGTCCCCCCTATTCGCCACAACTGGCACTGTTACAAAAGAGTCAATCTGCATTACAAGCCCTCAGTCAAAAAACCAATTGGTCTGCAGCGCTAATCTACTGGACCGGTGAGGAAGCAATTTGCCTCACCTGCTTCACTGCCCCGGGCAACTGTACCCTACAAGGCCCCGGACACATAACGCGTGGAATTGTCGATAATCCCTATCACGTCTTTTTTCTTAGCCAGCTACAATGGCGTCGCATCCGTCGTGATAGCCCGATGCTCGCCCACGGCCTCAATCACGCTTGGTATCAACGAGAATCCAAGCGCCTTAAACAAGACGGCTACACCATTGCCAAGAACGGTACCAAACTTCGTCTAGCCGCACCACTGTATCGCGGCAAGCACTGCATTGGGGCCCTTTTGATGGGGCATAAGAATAAACAGACCGCCTACAAAACTATTGGGAAAGAACTCTTGAAAATCTGCTATCAAATCAATGAAAAGCTACAAACATGATTTAGCAGGCGCTACTACAGCAGGGTTACATCTCTAAGCTGGGTTAACTTGCTCTTCCTCAGCTACCACATCTACGTTGCCAGATTTATAGACATAAATAAGTGACAAGACTAAACAGGCGAGCATCGTAAATTCAGAACCAATCACTGTTAACAGTATGCTATAATAGGATTCGTTGTCTGAATCCACAATGGTCACTAATACATAACTTAAATAAATACTCAATGGTATATGCGCGAGGATGAACAGATAGAGGACTATCTTATTCAATTGTTCATAAAAATGATAAAGCGTAAATAGCAAGGTCGTAATTAATCCGTACCAGCAGAGCCCCTGTTTCCACGAGCAAAACACCAGGACTAGATCAATCATCGGTCGTATTTCTTCAAGCGCGGGATCGGCATCCACATGATCAAGTGCTTGCCGTATAAAAGATTCCAACAATAAGAATATCAAGCCTAGCAGCAAGGTTAGAACACCGTGGCTTATCCATAAAAAATTATGGACATTCTTAATCTCTTTTTTATCTGTTTTAGCAGTCATCTAGATAACCAGAAATGAAATGCCAGCAATGAAACTCGATACGCTACATGCTATACCAACATAATCACCTAAAGTCTGCGTGCCCTTAGATATATTTTTTAAGCCAAATATGATAGCAGCGATGCCACCGGGTACGCCATACATTATCGCATTAACCATTAATTCATCCGTCTCTTCCCAATACACAGACGGGATCATGAGCGACATACAGCCAAACAGCGCCACCAATTTACCTGGTATCACTGATGTCGTCTTGACAAACTCCTCATTTTGATGCTTATCGTCATCAAACTCAGGCGTTACGTACGGGTTCTCTTTATCATCCATGATCTATTCCATAAAAAAAGGCTGCCCAAACAGGACAGCCCTTTTGATGAGACTACATTTACTCTTCTTCGCTCGCACTACCTGCAGCATTAACGCCGACATAGGTGGCATCGCCAAAGCCAAGGATTGGGTAGAATACGAAACCCAATAACGCAAGGCCAACACCAAAGCCAGTTCCCTTTTGGAAGGCCTTAGCAATGTCGATAGAAACGATGATAGCAACTACAAAGTTCACAATCGGAATGAGAAAAAGGATGATCCACCAGACGGGGCGACCGGCGATTTTCAGCATCACAATAGCATTATATATTGGCACGATAGCTGCCCAACCTGGCTGGCCCGCTTTAACGAACACTTTCCAGAAACCTGCGATTATGGCGACCATAATCACCAATTGAATAATCAGACCGATCATTGAAACTCCTTTGTTTGTAAGGTCAGTTTATCTGGGTTCATCCCAAATTGATTGCACTACCCTATTAAGAACAACTACGACACAAGCACAAATAGTGAACCGCTACAGAGGCATAGCAATAAGACCTGACTTCAACACTACTTGGCCTGCTAATGGCTTACGAGCAAGCCAACTAAGCAACTATGACCACCAGGCCCACGACAGAGAAGATTCACCTAAAACCTAGCCGCCGTCATTCCGCCAGCAGTTTCATCAGCTCCACCGTTCCACTGACATCATTGACCATATTGTGATCGGTACGAAGCATAGCGATGCAGGCCGTGGCGAGGATACGGATATGCTTATCACTGCTGCTTGCAACTAGACCCTGTAATGCTGGCACCGCTGGGCTAGCCGACTGGCCAAGATCACCCAAGACAGCAATCGTCTGTAAGACAATCCGCTGCTTTTTATGAGACAGCAATGCACATAAACGATCGAGTAGATGCGGGGCCTTGGATAGATCCACAGACGCGCGACCAGCCGAAATCATCTGCACAATAAAGCCACCGACCGTATCGGTCTTATCCTCGATGATGTTGCCAATGCCCTCAAGCGCACGTTCGACATGGGCATCATGTGCCGACGACAAATGCTCACTTAATGTCGCCAATGCCTGATCATCAAAATCTTTCCTAAGTCGCAGGTAGGACGGATTAACGATAGCGTACTCACTGTCGTAGCGTGTCGGCTCATGGACAAAAACCCGTGCAATTGGCCCAGGCCACTGTGCATGTTGAACAACAAAGCTTGGTGCATAAATCGGCAAGACGTACCAGAGCACAACAACAAGTACACTGAGGAACGTGCAAAGCAAAGTCACCATGATCAAAACGGTGAAACGTTTCTGCGATTTTAGATCGTCCATGCCACTATACTCGCCACTGTCACTACCTCTACAGATCCCAAGGTATCAAAGACAATAGAAAACAAATCGCCAAATGTTTCTTGTTATCAGCGCGCATTTTAAGCGCTAAGACATACCAAAACGCCAAAGCGGCAGCAACAATAAGTGAGCCCACTAGCAAACTAGACGTCTCCGATTCCTTCACGCCTATTATGATCACCACGATGCCAATGCCGAGCTGTGCCAACATAAAAAACGTAATCGCTACCTTACCTGTCATCACAAAGCCCCTGCTGCCCTTGAGCCTAAGAACATACAGCATTCCTACAAAGTAATTCAGCCCAGAAATAAAACGTGTATCAGAAGCATATTGAGAAATATACCGTAAGCTGCCACCGCAGCCTAGTAGAATGAAGCAGGGAGCCTATGATACATTACAGATGCATGGGCTCATCTGAGCCCAAGCAAACCATTACCGCACATACGGCATGAAGACCTTTAATGCAGCCTCAACATAAAAAACATACTATAGCCTGCGCCTTGCTCGCCATTTGTGCGGGCCTTGCCGCTACATTAATTGCTCACAACAATGAAGACGCCTTTAATCCAAACAGCATCATTCCAGGTGGTATCATTGCCTACCGTGCACATACGGCTGAAGGTAAAAATGC
>CBDUFM010000435.1:0-3593 GCA_965366325.1 uncultured bacterium | reverse complement strand
TTTATAGCTCTTTTCTAATCCGTTAATGATTGCAGTGGCCATATTTCCACCGCCAATAAAACCAATATTATTTAAATTCATTTACGCAGCGCTTCCAACATTAGGTCTTCCTGAATGTGTTGGTGGAATGTACATCCTGTACATCAGCAGCAAGTATAACTTGGTTGCGCCCACTGTCTTTGGCTTCGTACAGCGCACTGTCAGCACGTTCAATCGCTGTATCACAGGTATCATAGGGGCCAGCACTACAAACCCCAATACTCACGGTTACTTCACAGGGTAGATCAGCGAGCGTAGCAATGCTTGCGCGAATGCGCTCTGCAACGTCACGGCCGCTAATCGAACTCGTACGCGGTAAAACAATTAAAAACTCTTCGCCACCATAGCGACAGGCAATATCCCCAGTGCGCAAAGATTTATTTAAGGTAGCACCAACTGCACGCAAAACAGTATCGCCGGATTGATGACCATGATTGTCATTAATTTTCTTAAAATAATCGATATCTATGAGTGCTATGCAGGTATTTTCTTTTGTTTGTAAATGTTCTTCGAGGCGTTCCATACCGTACCAACGGCGAGTCACTGTGGTAAGTGGATCAGTGCGTCCTAATTCTTGCAAGCGTTTGTAGAGTTTAACTCGCCGCAAAGAAAGCACCAGTTGTCCGCGTAAAACTTCTGCAATGTAACGTTGATCTGCTTCACTACGCCCACTAATAGTTGGTTGTGGTTTAGCACGCCGCAAAATTAATGCAGCTTGTCCATCAACACCTGGGCTCAGATCGAGAACTAAATCATCCTCTTCTAGTTCAGGTAATTGAACCGGACCAGTTAAAACCGGCTCATCGCCATGGGCCTTGCCACCAAGGCTATGCCAATGACCACGCTCCCAAACAAATAAGTCTAAACCTTCGGCTGACCAATAGATATTGAGTGTCGAGGTAAAACGTTCGCGCGCATCATTTTCATCAGTTAGGCCAACGAGTTCTGTTGAAGCCTCAAACACAGTTCCTTGTAAGGTTCGCGCTGATTCAAGCAAACTCAGCTCTTGCAAAATGTTTTTTCGTTTAAGCGCTAGCAGCTCTGGGTTATCAGCAACTTGTTTTGTTATCGTTGTGTTGCCCGGATCATCACTACTGGTCAAAGAAAAATAGGCGCAGGGAATAATTAAAAAACATAAGATACCCGTGCCAATGTCTTCGTATACATAACCCATCAGCAAAGCCACAGCTAAGCCACAAAGGAAAACATAAATAATAGTAGAAAATTTAAGCATCGGCTTTACCAAGCTCTGCTTGAACTACTTGATTACGGCCACGATCTTTTGCTTGATAACAAGCGTTATCGGCGCGCTTAATTAATTGTTCCACTTTATCATCAGGCTGTAAAATACTCCAGCCGACGCTCACTGTTAACGATGTGTCAACGCTGAGTTCGCATGCGCCAATAGAAGCATGTAAAACATGCGCCAACTGTTCTACTTCATCAGCACTATCACCAACCGTGAACACAGAGAATTCTTCACCACCAAAACGACAGGCAACGCCGTCCTCAGGTAAATGCTCTTTTATTTTATCGGCAATGGCTTTGAGCGCCGCATCACCAGCGGGATGACCATAGGTATCATTAAATTTCTTTAAGTGATCCATATCGCACATAATGAGACCAAGTGTCTTACCATTGCGACGACACAATGAAATTTGTTCGTCGAGACGACGTCGGTATTCATGGCGACCATAGAGACCGGTTAAATCATCGTGGAGCGCAAGTTCACGTGCTTGTTCCATCAAATTCACAGCAGCTAGCGTTAAGCCGCCAAGGCGACCAAGTGCGCGCAAAATATCGATTATAAATTCATCATCAATACCATTGCTTTGAAAACTTATATACAGTACGCCATTAAGCCCATGACGCATGTGTAAAGTTTCTTGACGTCTATCACCACGTAAAGGAATGTAGATATGATTATGCGTGTCTTCGCGAATAGCGAGTAAGCGTGATTCGACAATTACGTAGCTTTCGTGTTCACCTGGGCTTAATTCAATATATTCTTTTTGTTTGTTGATTGCATGTGCACAATAAATTTCATCGCCCTTACCAAAGAAAACGCCGATCGTATCAAAGTTCTTAACCAGCAGTTGAGACTGCGTACAGAGCATGGTTGCTAATTGGCCTAGCTCTTGGGCGTTAGAAAAGAGTGTGCAAGAATCTAATAAAACCGGATAGCGACCAATATGTCGATGCAAGATTTCTTGTTGAAATTCAGCATCACGCAATTCATTTCGCAAAGAGCGTAGGGTTGTCGGTAAGGAACTGCTTGGTGAAAAGAGAATATCAAGACAGGCAATGCCGAGGCCCAATAATACACAAGCAATCGCTGCATTGGTACCGGCGGGTAGATGAATGGCTGCAAATAAGAGGACAGCTAAAGCACCACGAATGTTAAATATAAGTCCAACAATAGCCCACAGGATGCAGAGGATGGCGGCAACCATCGAACCTGGCCCGAGCGAGCTGATACCTAAGGCGCTCAGCAGCATTCCACAAAACAGGAAGGCGAGCGGTTGGGCAAGCTGCTGTATTTGAAAACGTTGGCTTATTGCACGATTCACAGTGTATCCATGACTATAGTTCTTACCAAAACCCGAGCGCTTAACCAGTCTCAAGAATAGCTAACGCTGGTAAAGTTTGCATCTAACGATAGATATGCAGTCATTATGAGTCGATCAGCTAGCGTTACCCGTGAAACCAAAGAGACCCAAATCACAGCTACGTGGGATTTAGACCACGCGGGCACGATTGAGGTCGAAACCGGCATTGGTTTTTTAGATCACATGTTGGAAGCCATGGCAAAACATAGTGGCACCAGTTTGCAGCTGCGCTGTAAAGGGGATCTCCATATTGATGGCCATCACACTACCGAAGACACGGGTATCGTCCTTGGCCAATGCTTACGTGAAGCCTTAGGTGATCGTAAGGGGGTCGAACGTTTTGGTCATATGCACGTGCCCCTCGACGAAGCCTTGGTCGCATCAACGTTAGACTTATCCGGTCGCGCGTACTTGATCTATGATTTAAAGATTCAGGCGCCGATGTTAGGGTCTTGGGATACCGAGTTGATTCCTGAGTTTTTTGGTGGCCTCGTAGATAATGCTAAGTGTTGCTTACACCTCCATCAGGTCTGCGGTCGTAATGGCCATCACATCGTTGAAGCGGCATTCAAAGCAACAGCACGCGCCTTACGCCAAGCCATACGTATTACTGGTGATGATATCCCATCAACCAAGGGCTCACTCGCTTAAAACAGCAAGCGTAGGCTAAGTCGGTGCCGAGACTGTGCCCTGTAATTCGCTACACAGCCTCATCGTCTGTGGGTTCGCTTTGGAACTTACGCTTTTCATATTGAGCGAGCATCCCACGCAGCAGATCACAGTCTTTTTCTGTGAGCGGCATGCGTTGGAATAAGCGTTGGAAGTGTTTGCGTCGCCAGGCCTCTTTGTGCGTCGGTAAATAACCAACCCGATCTAAGCTCTCAAGCCAGTAATCAAATAAACGATTTCGTTTGTCTTGCTGTGCAAGCGTATCTGCATCTACAG
>CBDUFM010000434.1:0-3595 GCA_965366325.1 uncultured bacterium | reverse complement strand
GTCGCTCGAAGAGTGGACGAACGATCCTGCGTTTTTGACGCTTGCTGGGCTGTATGCGCTGTTGTATCAGCGTACGCAGATTGAAGAGGATGCGCTGCGGGCTTTTTTCAAGGAGCATCAAATCCGTTATGCAAAACCAGAAGCGTATGAAATTGCAGCACGTCCATTTGTCTTTGTTGATCGCAATGGTCGCGTAGCTAATGAGCAAGAGCGTGCAAACATTCAACGACTTGCTGAAAGTACGTACCAGTTAGTAAAAAATAAGAAACGCAGCTTCGCCGCAATTGTCCGCATGTTTGATCCGCAGCAGCTAGGTGTTCGTGGCTTTGTGGGTCGCGACGGCAAGGTGTTCTTGCAGGGCGTGCCGAATGTGCCCGTGGAAGTTATGGATGTGGTTTTTCGCCATCAGTATGACAGCTTTCCGACCGTGCTTGGCCCTATTCACTCGCCGGATGCTGTAAGTATCGTCGAGGTTAGGTCTTATAGACCTGCTGAGAAGCCGGATTTTGAGGCGCATCGCACTGTCGTGAAGCGTGATTTGATCGACGAAGACGTGGATGCCTATATGAGCTCCTTTTTACGTGAGCTCAAAGGGGCCTCACAGATCGATTACACGGGAATGTTGCCGGTGATGCAGGAGCGGCGCAAGGATCTCAAGGGTTATTTGGAGCAGCGTCAGCAACAAGCGGTGGAGCAGCGCTCTGATTCGCCGCAGCAGGCCCCCGAAGCTGCATCAGAACAGTAATCAGATTTTAGATCACCGTGATCGTTTTGTGCTAAAGAAGGCTTTATCTCTCGCAGTGTTCCGCAGCGATGCAATTTTAAACAGTTGAGTTTGGGTCACACACGCGAGTCTAGCAACATTTTCCACATCTATGATGCTTCAGACTTTCCTCTAAAGTACTTGTTACTGGAGGTTTTATGTCAGTTGACATGAATAAGCTTTTGGATGTAGCGCTTAAACAAAATGCATCAGATATTCACATTACGGTAGGTCGTCCACCGAGTTTTCGTGTCCGCGGTGAGATCAAAAGTCTCAAGACTGATCCACTGGAGCCTGATGATACCATTGCGCTAATGAAGCAAATTACCAGTGAACGCGCTCAGGAAGAATTAGCCGAATTGGGCTCAACTGACTTTGCGATTGGTTTTGAGGATCGTGCACGTTTTCGTGTAAACGTATTCAAGCAAAAGGGAAAGACGGCGATGGTATTACGCCAGATCCCTAGCGAAATTAAAACCATGGATGAATTGAATTTACCGAAACATTTAAAGGAAGTTATCGCTGCGCCACGTGGTATGATTTTGGTAACCGGGCCAACTGGTTCAGGTAAATCGACGACACTTGCGGCGATGATTGACCATCTCAATGAACATAACGCGCATCATATTTTAACCATCGAAGACCCGGTGGAATTTGTCCATCCACATAAAAAATCGATTGTGAATCAGCGCGAAGTGCACGTTGATTTACCAAGCTTCAGTGAGGGCCTACGCCGCGCCTTGCGTGAAGACCCCGATGTTATTCTCGTGGGCGAAATGCGTGACTTGGAAACGATTTCTGCGGCAATCTCTGCGGCGGAAACAGGTCACTTAGTCTTCGGTACCTTGCATACCACTGGTGCGGCGCGTACCGTCGACCGTATTATTGACGCGTTTCCAACGGATCAGCAAGAAATGGTGCGTACCCAGTTGGCGGGTAACTTGGTGTCGGTTATTTCACAAACGCTGTTGCCAACTGCTGACGGTAAGGGTCGGGTTGCTGGTTTTGAAATAATGATTCAAAATCCCGCGATTAGTAACTTGATACGTGAAAATAAAACGTTCCGTATTGACTCAACGATTCAAACCAGTGCTAGCTCTGGTATGATATTACTCGATGACTGGTTGTTTAAATTATATAAAAATAAAATTGTTAATTACGAAGAAGTGATGTTAAAAGCGAAGGACCGTGTTTATCTCGAGCGTAAAATTGCAGAAATGAACAAAGGGGAGTAGAGGCGATTCATGGCACAATTTGAAAACATCGACGCTAAGCAATTAATCAAAATCCTTTTTGAAGAAGAAGAGGTTTCTAAGGATGACGCACAGCGTCTCTATAAGGAACATCGTCAAAGTGGTGATAATGTCGTAGAGTTGCTGTCTGATGCTGGTGTGCGTGAAGATGCTATTTTATATGCCATTTCACATATGCATGGTCTCGAAATGGTGAAACTGGACGGCATGGAAATACCGCAAACATTGCTGGACATGGTTCCTGGCAATGTTGCGCAAAGCTACCGCATCATTCCGGTCAGCATGGATAAAGATGCCTTGGTAATTGCGACCGGCGATCCGAACAATCTTTCTGCTTTAGACGATTTAAAATTCATGTTGCAGGTTGCGCAAGTTAAACCAGCGTTGACCAGTGATGCAGCCATCGACAAGGCATTGGACATGTATTATAAGCAGTCTGATGCTGGCTTGGATGATTTGCTTAAACATCACAACGAAGAAAAAATTGAAGGCAATGATAGTCTTGATGTGATCGACATTGGCTCGTTGGAAGACTTGGATACGTCTGACACTGGTGCGATGGCTGAATCTGAGCCTGTGCGTAAATTGTTAAATTTAATTTTATTAACCGCTGTGAAAGCGCAGGCTTCAGATATTCACTTTGAGCCATTTGAAGCGGAATTCCGTGTGCGAAATCGTATTGATGGTGTGCTTTACGAAATGCTGCCTGTACCGCATGCTTTGGCGCCGGCCTTGGTCGCACGTATTAAAGTTATGGCGACCCTTGATATAGCCGAACGACGTTTGCCACAGGATGGTAAAATCTCAGTAACCATTGGTAGTAAAATGGTTGATTTGCGTGTGTCCTGTTTGCCAACTATGTTTGGTGAATCGGTGGTGATTCGTATTTTGGACCGTTCGGTGGTGAGTCTTGATTTAGATAAAATCGGGATGCCTGATAAAGAGCTCGAATATTTTCGTGAATTATTAACCCGACCAAATGGTATTGTTTGTGTAACGGGGCCAACTGGTTCCGGTAAAACTACAACGCTTTATGCTGCATTGAATGAAGCGAACGAAGAGTCTGTTAAGATAATTACCACTGAAGATCCCGTGGAATACGAAATTGATGGCCTGATTCAGGTGCCGATCGAGGAAGAAATCGGAAAGACCTTCTCGGCCTGTTTGCGTTCGATTCTGCGTCAGGACCCGGATAAGATCCTAGTGGGGGAAATTCGTGACCTTGAAACCGCTAAGATTGCAATTGAAGCGGCGCTGACGGGGCATATTGTGTTCTCTACACTCCATACCAATGACGCGCCAACTGCAGTAACTCGTTTAATTGATATGGGCATGGAGCCTTTCTTGATTGCAGCCACATTAGAGTCGATTGTTGCCCAGCGCTTGGTGCGTACAATCTGTACAAAATGTAAAACGGCCTACGAGCCAAGTGAAGAAGAGCTGCAACTCGTTGGTATGACACCAGATGTGTTGGCTGGCCAGAACTTTTACTACGGTAAAGGCTGCGCTGAATGCAATAACACTGGGTATAAGGGTCGTACCGCGATATTCGAGATTCTTGATGTAAATGAAAGAATAC
>CBDUFM010000433.1:0-3595 GCA_965366325.1 uncultured bacterium | reverse complement strand
TTTATAAAAAAGGGGCTTGATGCCTCCGGGTTTACCATCGACCATGCCGCTGATATCATCGCTAATGCTGGAATAACCACCTGAACGTGTTTGACGTTGTCGGCCACTGTCGTTCATTTGACTTAAATTATTGGTTGTTGGTGAAAAAGCGCTGCTTCCTGGTACTGCTTGTGCCGTTGGCGGTGATTGTCTGCCCGACGGATCAGCCACGGGGCTGGCCACGGGAATGTGGCCGCTTGGAGTACGTTGAATTGGTGTTGCCGTTGGAATTTCCGGGGAAGATGGGCTGCGCTGAACGGGTGCAGCAACCGGAATGGCAGTGGCTGCTGGCGCGGCTTGGGCAATGGGTGTTGCTGCAGGTGCTTGAGCAGCTTGCTGATGTTGTTGTAAAACTTGTTGTAATTGTGCTTCAGGTTTAATCGCACGTTGATCAACAGGATAAACCGAACAGCCCTGCATTAAATGGCTTGCCATTTGAAATAAAGCAATGCCGGGGTTCATGCCACTTTGGACCTGTGGGACTATGCCAACACAGTAAGGGCAAATCCAGCCTTGGGGAATATAATAACGCCACACATTTTGTGTGCTGACGCGTTGGAGATTCGTAGCGAGTGAGCTAATGCGAATGCCGCTATCGCGTGCTTGTTGAACTTGCTCAGCAGAATATTGCGTACCAGCAGTAAAATGTGAGCAGGTTTTTAAGTGAGCGACCATTTGTTGAACGGTAAAACTATCAAAGCGACCATTTGCAATGCGCACACTTGGTACACGTTGCAAGCTGGTGGGGCTATACCAGTAACCTTCGTGATCAAATACTTGCCAGGCTGCATTCGCACGCGCTTGGTCTTCAATATAAATACTTAAAAGTCGATCATAAATAGCATCGTTACTTTGTGTATTTCCAGTGCCGTCTTTAAAATTTGCACAACGACTACCTAAGTGACTTTCGATATGATGGACTAATCCAGATTTACCACTGCGAGGTGCGCGTAAATCTTTTAAGCAGTAGGGACAAATCCAACGCCCATCACTGGTGTAATGCTGCCAAAGCGGATCGGTTCCTAGCCGATCACGAACCAAGCCAGACGTAATGTTGTTACGTCCACTATTGGTCGTCCTCCTAAATGGACGCATTGATGGGGGCATGCAATTCTCCAACATGGATTACTGTACTAAATCCATGACCTGCTCAATACGATTAAGCCTTGTCCATCATTAGATTAACATGCAATCTGTCAATCTGTAGGCGTTGATTTTTGACGCTCAAATTGCGTTGTGTCGG
The DNA here is from genome assembly GCA_965366325.1 of uncultured bacterium. GTDB lineage: Bacteria > Planctomycetota > UBA11346 > UBA11346 > UBA11346 > JANQLF01. The sequence continues at coordinate 2,313 of CBDUFM010000433.1, read as the reverse complement.
TTGGGAATCCGTACATCGGCAGCCAAAAACGTCCCAGAACTGAAGTGATGACGACGACCATCGGCCCAACCACGAAGCCCTTGGCCCCAAAGCTAATGATGCCGCCAACCAATCCAAGGAAGAGTAGGAAGCCTGTCCACGCATCGCGGTCGTGAATTTTGCGCCCAACATGGTTGCGCACCCAGTCGATACCGTAGTTACAGCCTAGGCTTAAGACTGCTATGCCTATAGCAGTGAGGAAGTTGCCATGGCTCCACGAGAGGGCAGCCAGTGGCAGCCAAACCATCGTCAGACCGACGATGGGTAGCAAACTCATGAAGCCAGCAAGGATCGCGACGAGTAGGAAGCTGGTGCCGGTCAGGAGCCAAGCAATCAGGCCGAGCGTGATGCCCTTGGCGACGGCGGTGCCGATGGTGTCATTGAGCAGGCGAGCGATCACCTGAAAATGGTGTTGGGCCATCTCATTTTGCTGGGTCGGGCTTAGCGGTGTGTAGTCGAGAAAGACATGCACCAGACGAGGTCCGTGGGCATAGAAGAAGGCTAAGGAGACAATCGCGAGGATCAGTTCTGCTAGGGTGCTCGAACCCTTGTTGAGGAAATCCATAAACACGACATTGAAGTCATGAGTGAGGAAGGCCGTCACCTCAGTATGCACCAGATCAGGGTCGATTGGTAATTTATGATACAGTGCCTGTATGCTTTCAGCCTGATGTTTAATAATATTTGCGAAGGTGTTGATGGCATCGGGGTCCTGTTTGGCGATACCAATTAATACCCAAAATGCTTCTGATAAAGACGGAATTGCACTAATCATTATTAAAAATAATGGACTGAGAACGATGAAGACGAGCGCTATAGCCCCTATCGGCCCACATATTTGTTTGCGAATAGTTGGATTCACTTTGGGAAAGAAGTGTCCAAAGTGTGCTTCAATCGGTTTATAGATAACCGGATAGGTCATCGCCGCGATGGCCATCGCTAATAATAAGGGGTCACGTAAGGGGGCGAGAACAGAGGCGAGCAGCCAAATTGCACAAGCTAATAGGAGAAGCAGCAGGACATGGGGTAACCAATTGGTTATATGCTCGCGCGGCGTCATTATTTAGCGCCCGTGGCGCAAGCGCTCTGCCAAATAGTTGTCTAGATGTGGGTTTTCTTCAATCGCTTTGGCGGTTACTTCGACATCATATTCCACGCGGCGGAAAATAACCGTTACCGAGCTGGGATCATCATTATCAATAATGCAGTAACTAGCGCGAATATCACCATCACGTGGCTGGCCAACGGAACCAATGTTAATCAGCGCTTTTTCACCTTCTTCGATGAAATAATTATTGCCCCATAAATCGTCAGGTTTGGTGAATGATAAGTCTTCGAGGAAGACACCTGGTACATGGGTGTGGCCAACAAAACACACGTGCGGAATCATGTTAAATATTTCACGCATTTTTTCTGTGTTACGGCAATCACGGGGTAAGACGTATTCGCGGGTTGGCTCACGTGGACTGGCATGGACAAATAAATATTTATTGTCACGTGCCTGCATTTTTAAATTATTTAAAATTTCCCAACGGCGGGCGCGGACTTCTTCGCTCGCTGTAGATTTGAGATGATCGCGAGTCCAATCAATGGCGCGTTTGGCGCGTGGATTGAAATGCAGTTCTTCCGCAGAGTTCATGAGGGCTTCTTCATGGTTACCCATCAAGACAACGCCACACTCAAAACACATGTCGAGACATTCGCCGGGGTAGGGGCCGTAGCCCACAATGTCACCGAGGCAAATCAGTCTTTGGACGCCCTGCTCCTGCATGTCTTTGATGACAGCATTGAGTGCTTCTTGGTTCCCGTGTATATCGCTGATTAAGCCTTGAATCATCTCAGCGAAGTTCCTTTCGGGGAAAGCCGAGCGTGGAAGAAGAACACAATCTAGAACTGCAGGTGATGTCGCTATCTCTGTTTGTACCACAAAGCTAGGCTTATCTCACACACTCCCAGAAAGGACGTAGGGCTGATTGTGCAGCAAAACATTGCTCTGCCAAGCCTATGCATGTAGAGAAGCGAAGCTCTACGTAGATAGTATGCCATGAGCGCTGCTGGGCGACTGTGCTGGAGCAGGATTTAGCTATCACTGCCGCCCAATTGCATGCCGCTTATGAGAATCGCGGGGCAGCTGGTTGCGGCTTCTTGGCGTGGGTTATTGGCTACCGCTTCAATATGCTGGAACATTTCCAGTAAATTTCCTGCAATAGTGACGTTTTGGACTGGGTAGGCTCGCTTGCCTTGTTCAATCCAGAAGCCCTCAGCACCCTTAGA
>CBDUFM010000432.1:0-3595 GCA_965366325.1 uncultured bacterium | reverse complement strand
TGCTGCTGCGTATGTATAATAACTATTTAACCCGTAATGGATTTACGGTTGAAATTATTGAGTCGCAACCAGGTGAAGAGGCTGGCTTAAAAAGTTGCACGATTTTTGTCAAAGGCGAGATGGCCTACGGTAAATTAAAGTCAGAAATGGGCACGCATCGTCTCGTACGAATGAGCCCGTTTAACGCGCAGGGGAAACGCCAAACTAGTTTTTGTGCTGTCGAGGTGACGCCAGAAATTCCCGACGCTGAGGTTGTTGATGTTGAATTGATTGATGAAAAAGAATTCCGTATTGATAAATTCCGCGCTTCAGGTGCAGGCGGTCAGCACATTAATAAAACGGACTCAGCAATTCGGATTACGCATTTAGAAACCGACATTGTTGTGTCCTGCCAGTCCGAACGTAGTCAGGCCCAAAACTTGGGGCAAGCGTGGAAAATGATGACCTCGAAATTACAACAATTAAAAGAGGCTGAACGTTTGTCAGAGTTGCGCGATCTCATGAGTGAGCGCGGCACCATTGGTTGGGGTCATCAAATTCGTAACTACGTTTTACAGCCGACACAATTAGTGACTGATTTACGTAGTCGTAAAAAAGACTCGAACGCTCTCGGTATTTTAGATGGCGACCTGCAGCCGTTTATTGATGCCTATTTGCGCTGGCGTCTGGAAAGCGAAGCGGCTTCTTCAGAGATGAAATAAAAAGGCGACTCAGTAGACTGAGCCGCCTTTGGCCTTGATGGTGATCTGCGACAGTGCTTATTTTTCGCGTTTGTAAAAAGGCATGGCAATGACTTCGGCGGCGAGGGTGCTTTTGCCGCGCAGGTCGATAGTGACTTTGCTGCCAATGTCACTGAGACCGACAGGAACGTAGGCCATGGCGATTGGGTAGCCAAGGGTCGGTGAGAGTGAGCCGGAGGTCACCACGCCGACGGGATTATTATCGCTGTCTAGGACGGCGTAGCCATGGCGAGCGGCACGTTTGCCGTCCATCTTCAGGCCAACGAGGCAGCGTTCGACGCCGTTCTCCTTTTGGTTGAGGACAATATCTGCACCGGTGTACCTGCCGTGTTTGCCAACGGCAAAAGTGAGACCAGCTTCGACGGGACTGTGCTCATTGTCGATTTCATTGCCATATAGCGGCATCCCAGCCTCGAGACGTAGCGTATCGCGACAACCGAGGCCACAGGGGGTGCCGCCAGCTGCTTGAACGGCTCGCCACAGATCTGCCGCCTGTTCGGCAGGGAGGAAGCATTCAAAGCCATCTTCACCAGTATAGCCGGTGCGCGACAATCGGACGGTCACATTTTGCCAGTCTAAGTCTTTATATTGGTAATACTTAAGATCATCGCTCGGGAGCCCAATGCTAGACAAGATGTCTGCCGCTTGCGGGCCCTGAACGGCGATCATGGCTTGTTGCTGCGTAAGGTTGGATAATTCAACACCGTCTTCACCGGAAACAGACCATAAGTCCAGAATCTTAGAAAGATTAGATGCATTGACCACTATATGAAAACTCTCATCCGACTCTTTAGTAATCAGAATATCATCTTCGACTGTGCCGCGGTCGTTGAGGATGAGACTGTAGCGCACTTGGCCGGCTTGCATCTTGGCCAAGGGTCGACAGGTGCGCGCCAGCAGGTAATCGAGGGCGCCGCTACCACTCAGGCGCAGGCGACCCATGTGGCCAAGATCAAAGATGCCACAGCCGTTGCGAACGGTATTATGCTCGTCGATAATACCGGCAAATTGAACGGCCATATCCCAACCGTGAAAATCAATCATTTTGCCACCGAGGCTAGATTGCAGATCGTACAAGATGGTACGTTGATTACTCATGGACAAGTTCCTAACTGTCAGTCAACTCATGACTTCGCGTGTGGACGGCATCACATCACAACTACGCAGGGAGGCAAGTTTTGCTTCACCAAGGATGTTCTCAAATGATGAAACTTGTACAACTATGCTGTTACTGTTGTTTAGGCACGGGCTTCTTAAGTAGTGGCCTTGCTGCTGCTGAACCAGCTGAGGTGATTGAGGTCACGGTGAAAGAAGCTGCGCCTGCAGTTAGTGAGCCTCAGGCTGTAGTCGAAACCGATGCAGGGAAGCCGATGATATCGCCTGACCAAGCCTTCTTTATCGAGATTGAATCTCTGATGCGCATTCATGCGTATGCCCAAGCTATCGAACGCTTGGAGGCTTATGCGAAAATTCACCCAGAAGCAAAAAATATTGATCGTATGTTGTTGAATGCACGTATCCGTCAGAACGAACAGCATTTACGCGATACGCTTAAGGAAGAGGCCGATCTACATGATACCATGATCGACCCAGAATATTTAGCGGCAAAAACGATAACGGATAAAGGCGTGGCCCAGCGTTTATCAGTGGTCGAATATCTAGCTAAAGAAGAAAAATATGCGGATGCCTTACGCTTGTTGAATGAAATATTAATTATGGATGCCAATAACCATGCAGCCCTCTTGTTAAAGGACCGCTTGGTTGAGAGCATGTTGCGGATTGAGCGTCAGCGTCTTGAGAGTGAACGCCGCGTGCAACGTGAAAAAGCGATCAATGACATAACGAAACGTGGTATGCAGGAAGATCCCAAGGATCCGATCCCCCGGGTTTATCGAATTTTTCAAGAAGACTTAAATGAGGTCGAACGTGAAAAATTAATGATCCGTTTACGAGTGCCGTTAAAATCCTTTAATTATACTGAAGCTCCGTTGGATTCTGTTTTAAAGCAGCTATTTGCGATTGCTGGGCTAAATTACATAATTTACGATCAGGCTATTGGTGAAGATACCCTGACGCTCTCTCTGCGTGATGAAACCGTTGAATCGGTGTTGTATACTATCCAACGTATGGCTAGTGTGCGCTTTAATTACCATGGTGGGTCGGTGTATGTAACCAGTGTCGATAATCCGATCTTGGTTACTGAAGTAGTTCGTTTGCGTAGCGGTTTAACTAATGTGTTGAAAAAACCTCAATTGCAGGCAGTTAGTAATGGTGGCGCTGCTGGCGCTGGCGGAAATGCTGGTGGTGCAGGTGCGCAGTTGTTTGGTGCACAAGGGGGGCAGGGTGGCGCAGGAGCTGGTGATGAGTTATCAGATGTAGAGAAATTTTTAGAAATGGTGCCGGAATTAATCGATTGGCCAGCAGGTAGCACTATCTTTTTAGATAAAAAATCTTCGACCATTATGTTGCGTTCATCACCAGCAACGATTTCTGAATTCAAGCGTTTATTATCATCTATCGACTATGTGACAGAACAGGTCTTAATTGAGGCGCGCTTTGTCGAAGTTTCTGATTCAGCAACTAAAGATTTTGGCTTTAACTGGACGCTTTTGGCTGATAACCAACGTAATGGAGCCAATCCGAATAAGTTTTTATTAGGTGGTGCATCTAGTGGTGAAACAGTGAATCCGTTAACTGACTTTTCGAATCCGGGTAACGCTTTTACTTTGGGTCAAACCTTGGCATCGAGCAAGGGCTTCTTCGGTGGGATTATTGGTCAAGGTAATGATGTGGTGCCAAACTTTGCAGTGCAATTAAATGCCTGGGGTGCATGGATACTGCGGTCTATGTCTCAG
>CBDUFM010000431.1:0-3599 GCA_965366325.1 uncultured bacterium | reverse complement strand
AATAGCCTAGATATGTATACGCAGCTGAAGCCACATATTGCCTATGTGCACATCAAGGATGGCTATCGAGACAGTGAAGGACGCATCCATTATGTGCAGCCCAATTGTGGTATGGGCTATGTGCGCCAAATTCTCAGTGATTTACAGGCAAACGGCTATGAAGGTGGTCTATCGCTTGAACCGCATGTGATGGCTGTAGTGCATACGGGTAAGACGAATGACGATGCCGCAGCGCTTTATCAAAGCTATATTGAGTACGGTGAGAATTTTAAAACCTTGCTTGCTGCCGTTCGCGAATCGAGCCCAGTCTTAGCAGCTGTTTAGTATAGACTTGCTGTTTATTGTTTGGCTGTTCTTATGCGCACTGTGTTGTTCATTGAGAGAGGTTGCCCATGCCCGTAGCAGAACGTAGCGCTACACAAATAGCGTCTGCTTTGCATGCATTGTCCGGACAAATCGATGGCGATGTATTAGCAGAAGAGTTGGAGCGTAAGCTCTACAGCAGTGACGCCTCAGTCTATCAAGAATTGCCGATGGCTGTCATTCGCCCGCGCCATGCTGATGATTTGCAGAAAATTGTCGCATGGTCGGCGCAGCATAAATTGCCGATCATTCCCCGCGCCGGTGGTACCAGTCTTGCTGGACAGGTGGTGGGCAATGGTGTGATTGTCGATGTTTCTCGCTATATGCACCAATATGGTGAATATAATATTCAGGATCATTGGATTGAACTAGAGGTCGGCATTATTCAGGATGATCTGAATGATCGTGTTGCTGCTGACGGCTTAACCTTTGGGCCGGATACGTCGACATCGAACCGTTGTATGATCGGAGGCATGATCGGTAATAATGCCTGCGGTGAACATTCAATCATTCATGGCACGACGCGTGAACATGCACGTGCGATGTCGGTTATTTTATCCGATGGCAGCAGGGCGCGTTTTGGCCCTGTAACGGCTGAGGAGCTGGAGCAGAAAAAGGCCCTGAATAATCTTGAGGGTAAAATCTATCGTGAGGTTTATGATCTCATTGATAAAAACCTGCAGCTCATTGATGAGCGATTTCCCAAGAAAAATATCATACGCCGCAACACGGGCTATGCATTAGATGCCTTGGCCCAATCACAGCCATGGAATAAAGATGGACCGCTGTTTAATTTGTCGCCGTTAATTTGTGGTAGTGAGGGCACCTTATGCATGGTGTCATCGGCACGTTTAAATTTAGAGCCCTTGCCGAAACGTAAGATTGTGGTCTGTCTCCATTGTGAAACAGTGGTAGAAGCCTGTCGCGCAACCATTATTGCCTTAAAGCATAAGCCGTCTGCGGTTGAGTTAATGGATGATAATATCCTCGAAGCAACCAAGGGTAATTTATTACAACAGCGCAATCGCTTTTGGGTGCAGGGTGATCCAGGCGCTGTGCTGCCGATTGAGTTTTATGGCGACAATGACGAAGAATTGGAGCAGCGTTGCGAGGCATTAATTGCTGACCTCAAAAAAGCTGGTCTCGGTTACGCCTTTCCGATTTTAAAGCATGAGCAAGCACGTCATGTCTGGGACCTGCGTCGCGCTGGTCTTGGCTTATTGATGGGTATTCCGGGTGACAAGAAATCCTTGCCGCTTTTGGAAGATGCTGCGGTCGCGGTTGAGGATTTGCCAGCCTATGTTGAGGGCGTACAGAAGATCATGAAGCGTCATGATCTGAATATTGTTTATTATGCCCATGCATCAGTCGGTCTCCTGCATATACGTCCACAGATTGACATAAAGCAAGACAGTCAGGTTAAATTGTTTGAACAGATTGGTCACGAAGTTTTCGAATTAGTCGAATCTTTTGGTGGTTCTATCAGTGGTGAGCATGGTGACGGTCGTTTGCGTGCGCCATTCATACAAAAAGTTTTCGGCGATGAGTGCTATGCACTGTTTAGGCAGGTTAAACAGATATTCGACCCAGATAATATATTTAATCCACATAAAATAGTCGATCCGCTGCCAATGACTAGCGATTTGCGTTTTGTTAAAGATTACCAAACGCCTGAAGTGGACACTTTTTTTGATTGGTCGGCCGATCAGGGTCTCGTCCGCGCTACCGAAAAGTGTAATGGAGCTGGCGCGTGCCGTAAAAGCCCAGGGCGTGGAACCATGTGCCCAAGTTATCATGCGACCTTAGAAGAAAAACATAGTACGCGTGGCCGTGCAAATATTTTTCGCCAAGCCTTAAAGGCAGAAGACCCACGCGAAGCGTTTTCAAGTAAAGAATTAGAAGAGGTCTTAGACCTGTGTTTGTCGTGTAAGGCCTGTAAATCCGAATGTCCAGCAAATGTCGATATGGGGCGTTTAAAGGCAGAGTTCTTTCAGCAAAAATACCAAACGCAACGTCCGCCGATGCGTTCAAAAATGTTTGCTCAGTTTAGTAAGCAGGCGCGTTTAGCCTCGCGCTTACCGCGTTGGGTGCAGGGCATGTTCAATCGTAGTCTTGTGAAAAAAATAATTGGTATGCATCCACAACGAAGCATGCCGCCATTTTCTAAACTACGCTTTGCTGATTGGATTAAAGGGCATGCGCCACAGCAGGCCTCGTCGGGCCCCGAAGTTCTTTTGTTTGTGGATGAATTTAGTCAGTACTTAGATGCTGAAATGGTACGCGATGCGGTTTTATTATTGGAGCGCTTAGGATTTACCGTGCGCTCACTGTGGGACATTGATTCAGGACGTGCCTCACTGTCGAAGGGTTTTGTTAAAGACGCACGCACATATGATTGACTGCATTAAGAAATTAAAACCGTTTGCTGAGCGCGGTGTGCCAATTGTTGGCCTAGAGCCATCGGCGGTTCTCGGTTTTCGCGATGAAGCACCTGACCTGATGCCGGCTGGTGCCTTACGTGAAGACGCGCTCTGTGTGCGTGAGCAGAGTCAAACCATCGAAGAATTTTTGATTGCCCATGCAGACGAACTGCAATTAGCTGGTTGGAAAGCGCCGGCTGAAAAAGTACTCGTACACGAGCATTGCCATGCCAAGTCCTTACTGGGACCGGGTATTACAGAACAGGCGATGAATGTATTTCCTGGTTGGTCGGTTGAGCGAATCAATTCTGGTTGCTGTGGCATGGCGGGTAGTTTTGGCTACGAAAAAGAGCATTTTGATGTCAGCATGCGTATTGGTGAACAGATTCTCTTTCCAGCGCTGCGTAAGACTGAGGCATCAACCTTGATTTGTGCGCCTGGAACTAGTTGTCGTCATCAAATATTAGATGGTACTCAACGCGAGGCCCTGCATCCCGTAGAAATTTTACTGAGCGGTTTTTCATCAGAGTGATTGCAGGGGCTCTCGCTGTGCGGCTTTTATTGAGCCGACATGGTAGATGTACAAAAAGGGACTGAATGATGAAATTTAATATTCTCATTATTGGCGCTCATCCTGATGATGCGGATCTTACCTGCGGTGGCTTCGCAGCCTGGGCCTCAAATCAGGGTCACCGTGTGCGTATGATGTCGATGACCAATGGAGGAACTGGACACCACGAGATTGGTGGTGTGGAGCTTGCCAAGCGTCGTTATCAAGAGGCACAGCACTCGGCGCAGGTGATTGGTGCTGAATAT
>CBDUFM010000430.1:0-3610 GCA_965366325.1 uncultured bacterium | reverse complement strand
CCGGTAAAACCATGACCTTTAAGGGTAGCTCGTTGACCGTTGCTGAAATCAGCGACGCGGCTTTTCAGGGCTGTGATTTAGCCTTGTTTAGTGCGAGTAGCGCGGTTTCGAAACAGTACCGCCAGGCCTGTGTTGATGCGCAATGTTTGATGGTCGACAACAGCTCCGCCTTTCGCATGGAAGACGGCGTGCCCTTGGTGGTTCCCGAAGTGAATCCAGAGGCAGCTCGCGCGCATAAGGGCGTCATCGCTAACCCAAATTGCACCACCATCATCATGCTCACTGCCTTGGCACCTTTGCATAAAGAGGCTGGTATCAAACGGATACATGCAGCGACCTACCAAGCCGCATCTGGGGCTGGTCAGGCAGCCATGGAAGAATTGTACGATGGCACACGCGCCTTTCTCGATAACAAACCATTTACACCAGAAGTCCTGCCGTTCCCGTATGCATTCAATCTTTTCCCACATAATTCGCCGTTGATGGACAACGGCTATTGTGAAGAAGAAATGAAAATGGTGAACGAAACCCACAAGATCATGGATAACAAGGCGATTCGTGTCCATGCTACCTGTGTCCGTGTACCAGTGCTGCGTACGCATGCCGAAGCACTGAATGTCGAGTTTGATCAGGCAATCAGTGTCGAGCGTGCCTATGCGTTATTGGCTCAGGCGCCGGGTGTGCAGGTCTTAGAAGACCGCTCTCAGAATCGTTGGGCGATGCCAATTGACGCTTCTGAACAGTATGATGTGTTTGCTGGCCGTATTCGTCAGGACATCAGCCAGGCGAACACCTTGGATCTCTGGGTAGTTGGCGACCAGCTCCTGAAGGGCGCGGCACTCAACGCTGTTCAAATAGGGGAGTTGCTGCTAGGCTAGAGCAGCAATGAGCACAAAACCGGATCCATTTGAGAGTACGCGTTTTTTGTCCAAACCGAATGGCGGATTGGAGTCGCAGAAAACACGTACAGGATCAGCCAAATTGGTGCGTACGGTGCAATCCCATGCCGAGCAATTTATTGTTGATGGCGAAGAGCTTACCAATCGCTTTAAGGGTTTGGATGACGGTAGCGGTTTAAATGAGCAAATGCTCGCGTGGCAGACATCGATTACATCGCATGATGATTCGCCGCGTTATCAAATGGAAGAGCTGCTTGGTCTCGGTGCGCAGGGTCTGGTATTTAGCGTCTGTGATTATGACTGTGGGCGCAAAGTTGCTTTAAAAACCATGCGCGGTAACGAGCGTGTACCGACACAGATCGCGCGCTTTGTACACGAGGCACAGGTCACGGCTCAATTAGAGCATCCTGGTGTGGTGCCGGTGCATGAACTCAATGTGCTGCCTGATGGTACCTTGTTTTACACCATGAAAAAAGTCGAAGGCCGTCCGCTGGATGATGAAATTCGGATAAATGCGCGGCGCTCTGACAAGCGTTTCCATTTCTTACAAGTGTTTTTGAAAATTTGCGATACTATGAGCTTTGCACATTCACATGGTGTTTTGCATCGCGACTTAAAGCCGGCAAATATCATGCTCGGTGATTATGGTGAAGTGCTGGTCTTGGACTGGGGCTTATCCAAGGTGATGGGCCAGGCCGATGTCTTTAGTGTGCGTTCGAAAAATGCGGCAGAATCCGATAGTGGTATTTATGTCACCCGCGAAGGGCATGCGGTCGGAACACCTGCTTATATGAGCCCCGAGCAGGCACGGGGGCATTGCGATTCTTTGGATCATCGCAGCGATATTTATAGTCTCGGCGTCATACTTTACGAAATGCTGACGCAGAATTTACCGTATACAGGCGTTGATGTCGATACGGTCATGGATCAAGTCGCAGCAGGCCATGTGGTGCCGATTGTGCGTCAGCCATTGGGCCAGAATGTCTCGCCACAATTGGCGGCGATTGTGCATAAAGCCTTGGCGCCTGAATTATTCGATCGCTATCAACAGGTGGATGAATTAACCGCGGATTTACAAGCGTATTTGGCTGGTGAGGCGGTTACTGCCTATGCGGATAATATTCCTGAGCGTTGTGTGCGTTTTTTGCGTCGTAACCAAGCACAAGTTAAAACGGCGGCTATTTTATCTGTCTTATTCATGTTGGTCACTTTTGCTGGTTATGTGTATGTGCAATTAGATAAAACCCAAGAGATAAACAAGAACCGTGCAGAAGCTTTTTATTATTTAACCCATGATTTGTATGATGATGCTTTAGATGCTTTTAAGCGGATTACTGCCTTAGATGAATTTGATACTTTGGCACAGACTGGTATTCACCGCGTAGAGCAGAAGAAAGAAAAGGCAGAGGCCTTACGTAAAGAAATAGAAGCAGAGCAGCGTAAGTTAGAAAAAACAGCGGAAGAAGAGAAGCGTACCGCAGAGCGCCTCCAAGAAGTTGAGCGCTTAATCGGTTCGGCACAGCTTTCAGCTAAGGATAAACGCTGGGATGATGCACTTAAATTTTATAATCAAGCTTTTGTGCTTAATAAGAAGCAGGCCACACCAGTGCTCAAGCAATTAGAAGAACAGATTGCCGTTGGTCGCCAGGAACAACAGGACGCCCAAGAATTGGCACAGTTGCAGGACACTATCCAAGGTGCGCAGGAGCATTTGCGCCAAGGTGAATTACAGCGTGCCTTTGCCAAGGCCAATGCAGCGATTGAGAATTTACGCAATGATAAATTTGATTTACGCAAGCAGGTTTTAGCTCTGCGTGACGAGATCAAAGTGGCCTTAGATCGTAAGCAGGAGTTAGTCTCTCTTGCAGCACGGCAAGAACTCGCGGAAAAGGTTTTGCAGGAATCCCATGCCTTGGTTGCTGAATACACACAAAAACAAAAAGAATTTCTTGAGCTGAAACTGGCTATTACCAAGAAGCAAGAGCAGGCGGTTCCCTACGCGGAATTACAAGCGGATGACAAGCGTAGACAGCGCTTAGAAAAAGATTTGATAGATTATAACCTTAAAATTGTTGCGGATTTAAGTCGTGCCGAAGAGCTTGATCCAAAATCAAACTCCGTGAAGCGCGCGTGGGCGGATTATTACGAACGTGAACTGCGCCGTGCTGAAGATCGTGGTGATAATCCAGCGGCCGCTGTTGCGGCGTCTCGTGGTAAACGCTATGACGTTGAACAGCGTTATGATCTTTTATTTAATGAGCAGTCCTTGGTGAAAAATGCGAGTGACGTGGCTGTGGAATTGCGCTTATTGGCCGATAATAAAAATGGTGTTTTGGCCGCAGATGGTCAAGCCATCCGCATCGAGCCAGGAGCAGAAGCGGCTTTAAATTATGGTCGCTATGTAATGGATTTACATGGCCGAGCCTATCAGGCACTAAATTTGAAGCGTGGGCAAACCTTTGTTTTTGAGCATGTCTACGATGCTGCTGCACCCGCTGGTATGGCTTTAGTGCCAGGTGGGTACATTTATGATAAGAACCAATTGCGTGACAGTGAACCGGTGCATTCATTTTGGATGGCGACCCACGAAGTGACCTGCGGTGAATATATTGAATTTTTGAACTCTGAATATTTGCTTGCTGCCTCTAAGTATATCCGCTCCGAACGTGATAAGCACGCACCGCATAACATGCGTGATCGCCGTAAGTCTA
>CBDUFM010000429.1:0-3611 GCA_965366325.1 uncultured bacterium | reverse complement strand
CATTCACCAGTTACTCCACGATTGCATCGCAGCACTACAGTCACAACAAGAGCATCCAGTAAATCCATTCGTCGACTGGGTTGCGCAACATTTCAGCAATGATCCACAGTATCTGCAACGTCTCCAACGCGCCTATCTCGAGCTCGACCAAACGCCAATACAAACCATTCACAGTTTTTGCCATAATCTGCTCCAGCAATTTGCGTTTTCGACACAACGCGCCTTTGAGCTAGAGATCACCAACGAACACCAAGACATTGACCAAGACATTGCCGCTGATTTTTGGCGCCGTCATTTGTTCAGTGAGCACATGACCTGCAGCTCGATAATAATGGCCTGCAAAAACACCTCCCTAGATCAACTGCTGCAACTCGCAAAACATTGTCAACGCCATGATTGCTACCAGCTGGAGGGCTCCTGCAGTGACGCCCAACCACAGCAAGTTCTTCAAGCGCTACAAAAACAATTTACCGCCATGTGCACACATTGGCCCACAGCGCGACAACAGATCCTCAGCCTCGCTGAGCATGAAAAATCTTTTCATGCCAGCTCAGCATATGGGCCTAAAAAAATCGCACAGAGCATAGCAGATACGGATGCACTGATTGAACATGGTCTACTCACAGACCGTGCACTCATTAGCACACAAACCGAAAGCTATCTTGCCTCAAAAGTTCTCAAGAAATTTAAAGACCAGATACCGGACAGCCCCTATTTCACACATGCCAGTGAACTGTTGCAGTTAATGGAACAACTAGAACACAGTATTCATCAAACTTTTATACATTTCTATCGTGATGAGCTAGACACACGCTTAGAACAGCAGGCCTTGGGGTCGCATGATGATGTCGTTCGCTGGCTGGACCACGCCCTCCAAGAACATGCACAACTGGGTTCATCGATTGGCGCACAATTTAAAGCGGCATTTATCGATGAATGCCAAGATACCGATTTTGCACAATACCGCATCATCCGCAATGTTTTCTGCGCTGATCAACATGTGTATTTAATTGGCGATCCCAAACAATCGATCTATCGATTTCGCGGAGCCGATATATTTTCCTACCTCTCTGCACGCCAACAAGTGCAGCAACAGTATGTTCTTGATACCAATTACCGATCCGACCAATCAATCATTCACGGCTTTAACTTTTTATTTGAACAAATCCCCTCTGTTTTTCAAATAGCTGGCATCGACTACCAACCTGTTCATGCCCATAATCCAGATGCATTACATCTAGCCGGAGAAGCTGCCTCGACACTGCTGTGCTGGGATTGTGAAGGCGAGAACGGCACCATAAGCGACGAACAACGGGCCATGGCCCTAGCCCATGAAATTCATCGCTTATGTCGCGACGGGCGCATTGATGAACAAGCCGTTTGCCCACAAGACATCGCCATTTTAGTCGCCAATCACCGCGAAGGTCAATTAATTGCACAGATACTCGAGGCACAGCATATTCCCGTCGTGCAAAGCGGTGGCCAAAATATCTATGCTAGTGAAGAAGCCATCAATCTCCTCCATCTACTCAACGCTTGCTGTAAACGCCACCAGCGCAGTGCCCTAGCAAATGCGTTGGCCAGCCCGCTCTGCGCCTACCACAATCAAGCACTACGTGAGGAAATGGAAAATGAATTCGCAGACAGCAAACGCTATTTTCACCAACTCATGGATATCTGGCAACAACACGGCCTCTTGGCCATGTTTCAATCCTTTCTCGCCGCAGCGCATTTGCAGGTAACGGATCAGGAACTGAACAGAAGCAGACGTGCTGCTATTTTACAAAGTCCACGCGGTGAACGCGCACTCGTTAATTACGGCCATGTTCTTGAACTCTTACATAGTTACGCCATCGAACATCAAGCAGGCCCCCTACAGGTTCTTCAACATTTAGAGGAACAATGTGCAGACAGCAACAAGCGTCACGAAGATTTGGAAATACGTCTCAGCACGGACGAGGCGGCTGTCAACATTTTAACCATTCACAAAAGCAAGGGCCTCGAATTCCCCATCGTGTTCATTCCGCACGCCAATACCTACCGAACTGCACGGCCCGGTTTTTTTATCGATTACCATAAACACAATGGGACAGACTGGGTCTACACACAGGCCTACACAGATAAGAATAATAAACAAGAAGCAGAGCCGGAATTTCTCAGTGAGCAATTACGCTTATTCTACGTAGCTGTGACGCGGGCCAAACATCGCTGCTATATAGGCATTGATCAGACAGACAAACAATGCCTCGGATTATTAAGTGGCATCACAGAAAACACCTATGCACATTATCAAGCTTTGTGCGATACCGACAGCTGTCCCCTCCAATGGCAAAAGGCTGAACCACAAGTCTTTGCAACCGCTGCGCAGGAACACACAAATGTCCCTAGTAAGCACGAGATTCCACCACCACTGCAGCTTGCTCGTTCGTGGTCACTCAGCAGCTATTCAGGATTAATTCGTCAAATTGATCACAGCGTTAAAGACCACGATTACCACATCAGCCCCACCTTGCATCAAGCTGCCTTTCCTAAGGGTCCCAAGGCCGGTAATTGCCTGCACGCCTTATTCGAAAATATCCCCTTCGATCAAATCGCAAATGATGCGCTCGTTGATGGCATCATTCAAACGCAACTCACGCTAAATGATTATAGTAAGGAATACGCTGCAGCGGCCAAACAATTAGTCAAAGACACGCTCGCAAGCACTCCACCGCAGTTATCAATGCCACTATCCGCACTAAGCCCAGAGGCGTATATCCCCGAATTAGAATTTTTCAGTGCACAACCTGCACTACAAGCCGATAAACTGCTGAGCTGCCTGCAGGAAGAAAGCCCGGCACCCTTACGCAGTTATTTCGATCGCCTCGTTGATGTAAATATTCCAAATGGTTTTCTACGTGGCTTCATCGATTTAATTTTTCACGCTGACGGGAAATGGCATATACTCGACTGGAAGAGCAATGTCCTCGAAGCCTATGACCTCGAACACATGCATCAGGAAATGTGTTCACACGACTATATTTTTCAATATCACATTTACACACTTGCCCTCCATCGCTTCCTACGCCTGCGCCTCAAGGACTATGATTACGATAGGCATATAGGTAATATTTATTATGCGTTTATACGCGGCATCCAAGCAGACACAGATGCGCACAGCCTGCGAAAAAGCGATGGCTGGTATGTCGAACGACCAAGCGCAGCGTTAATTCATCGCTTAGACAGTCTTTTACAGGAGCCGCAACATGCCTGATTTTGACTGTGATATCCATCCGAGTTTCCTCCTCGCTAGCAGCTTATTTCAAGCACAAGATGACGAGCAGCGACAATTAATACAAGCAAGCATCGCGCTCTGCGCCTGGCACGAAGAGCGTGGCGACAGCTGTGTACCAATGCACCTCTATCAACAGCAGCGCATCAACATTCATGCACAGGATCAACATTTCACGTGGCAAGCACCGACCCTACACGACTGGCAAGCAGCATTACATGATTTAACATTGCTGAATACCGACCAGTATCCGGCCTTATTGTGGATGGAAAATGAGCACCTCTATTTCCATCGGCTGTTTCGTCACGAGCAACAGCTGGCATCATTCTTATTAGCACGG
>CBDUFM010000428.1:0-3612 GCA_965366325.1 uncultured bacterium | reverse complement strand
TCAATCAATGGCCGATTCTTACTCAGGCGTAAGACAATACTTATAGGCAAGTATGCAAATCAGATGATTGGACACTTGTTCACGAATCTGGGATTGGCAGCAGCACTGCTACATACATGATAGGCGCCCTAGGAGTACAACATGAGCAGCAACGTGATACGCGTTGGTGTCGTCGGCGCCGGCGGCAACACCAAAGACAAACACATTCCCCTCCTACAAGCTATTGATGGCGTGGAAATAGTGAGCGTCTGTAACCGCAGTCAGGCCTCTGGACAAGCAGTTGCAGATCAGTTTCAGATTCCCAGCGTTTTCACAGACTGGCATCAGCTCGTGCAATCCACAGAGATTGATGCCGTAGTCATTGGCACCTGGCCGAATATGCATAAAGAAATTACCATCGCTGCCCTCGAAGCTGGCAAACACGTTATGGTAGAAGCACGCATTGCACGAAACGCCAATGAAGCAGCTGCCATGCTCGCCGCTTCCGAAGCCCGGCCACAGCTCATCTGTCAAGTCGTTCCAGCACCATTCACCTTTGCTGTTGATAAAACGGTGAAACGTCTACTCACCGAAAACTATATTGGTGAGGTCCTCGCCGCTGACATTCGATTTGCTGGCCAACAATTTCTCGACAAGGATGCGCCATTAAGCTGGCGCCAAGACCGCGATATCAGCGGCAACAACATACTCGCCCTCGGCATTTGTTACGAGTCGATTATGCGCTGGCTCGGTTGCGCCGATACCGTTATCGCCCACGGCAGCACCTTTGTCACACAACGCAAAAATAGCAACGGTGATTTAGTAAGCACTGACATCCCTGAACATCTCGATGTCATCGCCAGCATTAATAAAAATATTCATGCGCACTTTCGTATGTCTGCCATTTCCGGCTTTGCCGCTGAAAATGAATTCCGTATCATCGGCAGCACTGGCACCCTCATTGTCCGTGGCGACCAATTGTTCGCAGCGCAAAAAGGCGATGACGCCCTGCACGAAATCAGTATTCCAGAAAATGAACGCGGCGACTGGCGCGTCGAAGAAGAATTCATCAATGCTATCCGTGGCAAAGAACGGATTACCCATACCAGTTTTGCCGATGGATTACGTTACATGCACTTTACCGACGCAGTCACAAACAGCCTGCGCGAGGGAAACCGTCAGCACATTGAAACATAATTCAGTAGTACAGGCATTTTTATACCCCCTTTAAAAAACAGTCTCTGCAGTCTCGCATAGCTAAATTCAGGGATATCAAGCCTCGCTTGATATCGAATTAATTATGTTGATATTTTCGTCCAAGAAAAATATCTAATCGTCAGATAATTATCATACTGAAATGGGACAGCCATGCCTAGCCTTAACGATTGCAAAAAACTAATTTCTACGTGCAGCAATGCGCTCAGCAGTGAAGGCGGCATAAAACACGCCATTGCCTACGAGGCACTCAGCCTAGCCATCAAAAAGGTCCTAGATGAAGCAACCGCACACGATGCCCTTCTAATCCTTAGCGATTATAAAAATGATAAACACCAAGATATTCGCTGCGTTCTATGCCAGATATCCGTATTAGCTGCAATAAGTAGCTGTAAATCAATGAGTAAAACCGTTATCGATGGTGCGATGGTCCTTGGTAGCGACCTCATCATAGCCGGAACAACAACAGCAACAGAGGCCGTTCTTGAAATCGTTGAGGCCATAGCAGATGTTCTGATTGGGGTTAGCGGCGCTGCGGACTTCGGGATTAGTGAACTGATTCTACCTGAAGCCATCCTTGCAGAAGAAGCTGCTGATGTAGCAATCGGTGCCGCTGAAGCTGAAACAGAAAACATTATCCTCAAATTAGTTCGCTCGGTGGTCTCAAAATTAGTCAAAGAGGTCGAAGACGGGGCCGAACGTTACCTCCTCGGGAAAAACATTGCCCATAGTCTCTGCGCTCACCTATCCTGCTGTAAAAACAATACACCATTTGGCGCAGTCGAAATACTCAAGGCCACGCAGCGCATAATCGACTGCACGCCTAATCAAAGTATAACAGATTTACATGCCATGTTCTGGCTCAAAGGCTGGGATGCATGGGTTCAAGTGACTTTAAACCTGCTGTTTAAAGAATTACCACAAGTAGAACAATGTCAGCGAACCCCACAAAAACCATCACAGAACAACCAAAGTGCAGTAGATTACATACTCTGTCACGGCAACACACAAAGCAAGATAACGTTGATCTGCGAATCCATTTTTGATGCCCCAGGCACAGTAACTACAGCAAAAGACAAATTTGCATTACATGTTACTCAGACTATCGCGCACCAAGAAAAGACTGCCGATCAGAACTTTATACTCGCTATAGCCTGCACTCCCGAAGCCAGCATGAGCATGAAATCAATAACGAGCCATAATAATTGGCAGGAGAACATAATTAAAAACTCTGATGATAGTGTTGGGTTTTACATCCGGAAACTTTAACTCAACAACTGTCACATCGGCATCTTTATCAAAGAATAATATTGGATGAATCTATTCAATCCAAGGCCAAATTCTTGGCCCCCATAATCGACTTAATCACTGCAATGATGCCACCAATCAGCAAAATGATACACCATATCATCGCCAAAATAGCATTAATTATGGCAGCAACTGCATCAGTAATACTGACGATGAAACCTGGTGGGAAATTATGTAAAAAGGACGTTATTATCCCCGCTACAATAGTCGTACCCAACAACAGCCAAAATCCAACATTCTTTAAAAACTGTTCATGAGCTATAATCAAACAAACTCCGCAAACACACTTGAGATAAAAACTTGCTGAAACGATAATAGCGGCCTTAGTCGTGTCAAAATCTGCAAACAAAATCATATATAAAATGGTACCAAATGGCAAAGCCAAAAGCATGGTAATCATAATAACTAATTTAACCACAGCAGCTAACAATGAAACCAACGCCAGTAATAAAACAATAATCGCAACAACGATAGTTGCAGGACCCTGACAGATGCCCATGACGCGCATGTTAACCACCAGTGGCAAAGTCATAAGGGCTAAAGTAAATACCAACAAATAATCGAGGAGCACCATTGCAGGTACCGCATAACCGGGCACATCCTGCGGATCAGTTGCGAGCAATCCCTCTAAGTCCCTAAATCCACTCGCGCTATAGGCAGTATCGTCAACTGCAAAGCCATTCACCATTGAGTCCCAGCTGGAGCCGAGACTGCTAAACATATCGCCTCCACCACTTAAACCGCCGCCCAGCTCCGTGAGCAAAGCTAAAACCGCAGCAATCGCGGCAATAATTAAGAACGGCGTCCGCAGCTTACCCATTATGGATCTTGAACCGCTTCGGCATTATCAGCAGGATTAGCTGACTGCGGCCAATCGGCCTGCTTACACCACGGCACCGCCAAGGACGACCAGTCAACCAAAGGTAAACTGTGGGTCAGCGCCTTCTTACGATCCTTGTTTGATATGTTATCCAACCAAGTATTCAAGAAAAGCGATTCCAACTTATAGGCCTGCTCCGCCTCTCGTAATGCCGCAAGGCTCTCCTGCTGTTCTGTGTAGTCTTTACCTAAACCGTCTTCCGATATATAGTCGTGCTGCATTTGAATGAG
>CBDUFM010000427.1:0-3613 GCA_965366325.1 uncultured bacterium | reverse complement strand
GCGATTCTTTGTTCTGCACATGGTTGTATAGCGACATTGCCTGAACACCGAGGGCACAGGCGGTGGAGCGCATACTGACGGCTTCGATGCCCTCAGAGTCGGCTATCTTGATGGATGCGCGACCAATGGATTCTTTGCTAAGTTTTCGTCGTCGAGTCGCCTTCTCTGTTGTCATGGCTGTGAGCATATAAACTTACGGTGTAAGTCAATAAAAAAACTTACAATGTAAGTTTTGGCTCAGGATTGTGTACTGAGGTCGCACCCTGGGGCTGGTGTGATTTTCCCTCAAGGGAATTCGAACACTGATGTGGAGTTCAGGCTGCTGCTGTTGTTCAAGGGGTGGTGATTCAACCTTGTTGTCGTGCGTATCCAATAAGTTAGCTATTGCTGTGAAATAAAGCTGTCAAAATAGAAAGGGTATCCATGAAGCCATGCTGCCCTGATTCCATAGAGCAGTGGAGTGATAAATGCTGGCATTTATCAATACCGATGTAGCCGGAAACGCCGACTTTTAGTTGTGATGATGAGTTCTTTGAATGGCCAGAGATTCCCAATGCTCGCTCCAAGCTCATTGTTTTTAATCAGGCTAAAGAGCAGGTGGTTTTTCTCGGTGGATTGGGAGATCCCGGTCTAGGTTTAGGTCGTGTCTCTGTGCATGAGCTGACTGGTGCGGTGTTGGCGTAGATTGAACTCAGTAAACGATTGCCTGACTGGGGGCAGTTGTCTCGCAAATGGAGCAAGTTGAGTAACTTTCCGTGGATCGCTGCTTACCGTTTGGGGGAGCTTGGATCAGCACTCTCCATTTGGGTGTGTAAAGCATACGCTGCAGTTATTGACTTAAATGATTTTACGATGTCGCTCGAGCCAAATAAGAGAGGATCGGCATGGGGAGATGTAAATGGCGTTTATAGTAAAGGTGTGTTCTAGGAGCTAGGCTGCGTAATTGCTATTGATAAAAAGGAAAGCAGCCATTGTCTATCCGCTACTTATGGGAACGGAGAACCTATGATCAATGAAATCGTAGTGCATGTCCATTAACGTCGGGATTGCCCATTGTGAAAGGTGCAATTGCATCAATCGATATTATTGGGGGAGCGCTGCGGTTAGAGATAAGGGTTTCAGCTTGGCTTGGTCCAAGCCACGTGTGCGTATGTCAGTGTCGTCGTCTATGAACGGGTGCTAAGTACATTTATTTTCGTGTTGTAGTCGACACACTATTTAATGCATTGTTAGTATCCTGCATAAGCACTGTTCGTTTTTAGGCTACGGCTGACTGCAGTGTCGGCGATAACCGCCAAAACAATTTACGTTTATGCGGCCTATGTTTATATTTAAATCATGGAAGCGTTGATTATCGTTGGTGTATTTCATAGCAATGCGAACAGGGGAGCATGCAGTCTCATGAGTGAGTGTTGTCTGGGTCGCCACAGGGAGTGTTGCATGTATACCACTGAATAAAATGGAGATGTATACCACCGTTAAAAACGCACTAGGTATACCACCGATGAAAAATGGCAGATGTATACCACCGTCGATAAATGCGTTGATGTTTTATTGTTAGTTTAAAGCGTGCGGTGTTAAAATTATATGAATATTTACATTGATATGATGCTTAGAATTAAAAGGTTTTTTATAACACTGGAGGTGTAATGAAACGCTTGGAGTTGGTTTATTTTTGATCGTTTTTGATCAGACATTTAGCAGCTGTTTGTTTAACGATTATTTATTTTTTTTATAAATATTGGCATACTTCTTTTTTTGTAACTTGGGATGTGCAATAAAATCGAGTTTTTTATTGGTAAAATAAATCAGTTTTAATTATAAGCCTTCTCTTTAGGGCTTGATAGTAGCATTGGCACGCGTGTCGCTATGTGTCTGGTGGAGGAAAGATAATGAATGAAGAACATGGTTATCTGATAGATATGGATGGGGTCATTTATAAGGGTGGAATGTTAATTCCTGGTGCAGATCTAGTGATTCGCTACCTTACTGAGCAAAAGATCCCCTTTCTATTTCTTACAAACAATAGTCAGCGTACGCGCTTTGACATAGCGACGAAGCTGAATCGCTTAGGTATTCCTGTTTCCAAGGAGCGCATCTTTACCTGTGCTCTGGCTACGGCTCGATTCCTTGCTCATGAGTATCCGGGGTCAACTGCCTATGTCATAGGTGAGGGCGGATTAAGTGCGGCTTTGCATCAAAATGGCATTGCGATTGTCGATTCAAATCCTGATTTCGTTATAATTGGCGAAGGGCGTTCTGTGTCGTGGGATATGTTGGAGTGTGCAACCGATATGATTTACCGCGGTGCCCGCTTGATTGCAACTAACCAGGATGCTTTTTGTCCAATCGCTACCGGCATTCGCCCAGGTGCAGGTGCTTTGGTCGCATTGTTGGAGAGCGCGACCGGAAAGAAGGCCTTTTCACTGGGTAAGCCAAGCTCAATTATGATGCGAATGGCACGTACTGAAATTAATTTACGCACTAGTCAGGTGACTATGATTGGCGACACAATGGAGACGGATATTCTTGGCGCCGTGCAATCTGGGTTTCGCTCTGTTTTAGTACTGACTGGTAGTACCCAGTTAGATGATTTGGATAATTATGCCTATCGTCCACATTATATTTTGGAGTCGATAGCGGATTTACCTTTAGATGGAGATTTTAATGCATTGGTACAGGAAATGGCCAGAGGTGCGCACCTTGAATTATTGAATTAAATCCTTTAGAAGGGGTCAGCGACAGTAATCGGTGTAATAGTCCTAGCTGTGGACCCAGCGCATAAACGTGCCTGCGAGCCCACAAAGAACAAAAGAGACGAAACATAGGAATAGGCCAGCTATAAAGGATGAAATAATTTTTGATGGCCCAGTTCGTATCATGGCCCAGATAACACGCAGAGATAGGAATAAAATGGTGCATCCTAATGCAACGGCGCAGCTGATAAATCCATAGAATGCTGTCCACAAAACCGTTGGGTTTTGCGCAGTGCTTGCGCTATGTATGGCTAGTGTTAGCAGCGGAAAGCCAAATGAGAGGAACCCGAATTTTAAGCCCAGACTGGCTGCATGATATTTGTAGTTTGTTTTACTGAGTTTTTTAGGGCCGTTATGCTTTGACTTGTGGTAGTCATCAAAGGCGTCCATCGGACGTATGTCGGGGTTTATTGGGCTAGTGTTATCGGAGTTACTGTCGTGTTCCTCAAGCGCGAGGTCTGTGGATTTGATCTCAAGTGGAACGTCGGATAAATCTGGTATGGCGGATCGTAGCTGTCTGGTTTGTTCAGTTACGTTATCTAGCTGCTGTTGACTGAGGGCTCTATATGTATCTGCACCAATGGTATGTTTACATTGCGCAATAATATCTTTATTTTCTGCTAAGGTTTCAGCGATGATTGGGTGTACATTTTTTATCGTAGATGATTGTAGGTATTTATTATGCGCTAGGTCGCTGGGTGTGGGTCCCTCGACGAGGTAACTGTTAACGGCTAATAATTCAGTTCCTTTGCCGGCTTGGTAATTGTCTCTCAAGAATGCCGACATGGCTGGGCTGAAGCGCAGGAAAAGGCTGCAGTCTAGGCGTGCGCAGGAGACGGCAGCAATAAATTCCGGCC
>CBDUFM010000426.1:0-3614 GCA_965366325.1 uncultured bacterium | reverse complement strand
GATGCCAGCGCCTTTGACGAAGATCTCAGTGCCATTATTGAGTCAGAGCGCAAGGTGCGTGCTGAACACGAAGAGCAATGGGCCTATTTGACCAGTAAAGAATCAAATAAACAAGAGCGCGAGGGTATCTGGTATGATTATTCGTTGTTTAAAA
Organism: uncultured bacterium; assembly: GCA_965366325.1. GTDB lineage: Bacteria > Planctomycetota > UBA11346 > UBA11346 > UBA11346 > JANQLF01. The sequence goes on along the minus strand of CBDUFM010000426.1, from coordinate 3,460 downwards.
AGATAGTCACCAGTTGCCTGCATCTTAACGAGAACGAATCTCGACTCGCATGGACGCTGAGTGAGTTGATGATGGGTTTTGCGGCTGCGATAGCGATGGCTTTCGCATTGTTTGTGGCTGTAATTTCAACACAAGAATATGCGATTAATTCTTTGCCGTGGTTAATAATTGCGGTGATTGCCTATATGTTCAAGGATCGCATAAAGGAGTATTTGCGCTCAGCGGGTGTGAACGTGATTCAGCCCTTTGTGCCAGACCGGAAAATATTCTTAGAGACAACGACGGACGTTAAGCGCGTTGCTGTGATGACGGATAAAATGCTCTTCCCCAAATTAAAAAATGTCGATAAGCGCGTAATGGAATTACGACAGCAGAATGGTCATTCCGTTGCGATGTTGATGCCGGGATCAGACGAAATAATGCAAGTGACCAAAGAAGTGACCGCACACGATGCGACAGCGACCCTCGGCGGTCAGTCACATGGCATTGCATCGATTGCGCGATTTGATGTGCGTCGTTTATTGTCACCGATGGATGATCCGATGCGCGTGGTAAATTTGGTGGATCCAGCGGCTAAGAAAACAGTGGCCACTAAAATTCCCAATGTGTACCATGTCCCATTGATTGTGCGCTACCAATCGATTATTGATGGCAAGGATACGCATTCTTTTCAAGGCTTGCGTTTAGTGCTCGATCAAAGCGGTATTCGGCGCCTTGAAGCCTTAGAGGAAAATGTCAGTGAATGGGCCAAAGTCCCAGAGTGGGATCTTAAAGAATTGCCGACTGATTTCCTGCATTTTGACTAGTTTCGAGGGTAAAGCCTCGGGCTACCAGCTTCGCTTTGTACCCTCAAGGGGCAGTTACTCACTGCCTATTTCTTCTCCTTCAGCTAGCTCGGTTCCTGAACTTTTGCTTTGCAAAAGATTCGCGCTGAGGGCTCTCGATATAATTTCATTTAGGGTATTTGGGCATTTTTCCTGTGACCGCGGACGTCCCCGTCCGCATAAAATGTCCGACACTGCTAAAACAAAGAATAAAACACGCGATGTTCGTTAATCGAAGAGCCCGCTATTTTCCCTGCGCCAGTAATTTAATTTTTTATTTGTTTGCACTGATTGCTGAGCTGTCGGCGGCGAGCAAATCGCGGAAGACGTCTTCTAGGCTGCGGCGTTCTTCGGTGCATTCGCGGAGGCCGCCGTTGGCTTGGGCGAGGTCTATTAATGCGGAGCGTTTTTCTTCGGGGGCTTCGATGGTGTATTGAGCACCGTCTTCTTTGCGTAAATGCGCCCAGGGGGCGGCTTCGATGGCTTCACTAAAGGCACCGTTTGCTTCAGCGAGGCGGATGCGGACGCGGGCTACTTGGCGACAGCGTTCTTTTAATTGTTCAATGTTTTCGTCGAGGATGCCGCGGCCGCGATTAACAACGATGACGCGGGAACAGCAGGCTTCGACTTCGGCGAGAATATGGGTCGATAATAAGATCGTATGTTTTTCTTTGAGTTTAATAATCAGGTCACGTAAATTGGCAACTTGTGCTGGGTCAAGGCCGGCAGTCGGTTCGTCTAAAATTAAAATAGGCGGTTTGTTGATGAGTGCTTGGGCTAGGCCAACGCGGCGTTGGTTGCCGCCGGATAATTTGCGGATGTGTCGTTTTTCGACTTCTTGTAAATTGGCCGCTTCGATGGCTTCGACTATTTCTCGACGGCGGCTTGCCTTGGCTACGCCCTTGAGTCGAGCGACGTGGTCGAGGTAGGCGGCGACGGTCATGTCTTCGTAGAGCGGCGCTTGTTGAGGAAGGTAGCCAATTTGTTGGCGACAGGCGAGGGACTGCGTTTGTAGATCAAAGCCGTTCACATTAACGCTGCCGCTGCTGGGAGCCACATAGCCGGTAATGATTTTCATGGTCGTGCTTTTACCAGCACCGTTAGGCCCCAAAAAGCCGACGACTTCGCCTTGTTCTAATTCGACAGAAATATCGTCGAGTGCTTGAAAATTTCCGTAATGTTTAACTAGGTGCTGGGCAGAGAGAATCATGAGGCGTGGGCAGCTTCGAATTCGTCGTGAAACTCATCGTGAAAGGTGAATTGCTTCATAGTGGTATTGACGTGTTTTTCGCCCCAGATCTTACGCAGGGTTTGCAGGACTTCTTCGTTCGGGTGGACGGTCCAATGACTGCCTAATTCCAGTGTGAATAAAACGTCCATCGGTGTCTGTACCATGGCGCGCACCGGACAGGCGCCGGGATATTCGCGTAAGAGGTTTTCGGTGGCCATGATTTGTTTTTTCTGGTATTGATCGGCATCAATGTGAATGCAGATGTCGGTACACAGACGCTCAGCAGCTAAGTGAACCGGAATAATATCTTCAATGATAATGCTAGGCAGGCGGTCGGGTTCATCTTCGGGTTCGCCGGTATCGATGATATTACCGTCTTCATCAAGCATTTGTGCTGGACGCTGCTGTTGGCCGCGATCTCGGTTACTCATTTTGCCGACAAACAATGCTACCAAGTTTTCTTCACATTCATGGTGGAATTTTTCAAAGGCGCCGGGTTCCATAACACCACGTCGATTAGGGCGACCAGCAAAGAGTACGGCTTCAAAGGGTCCGAGATTGTCTTCGAGACTCAGGATGGCCATCATTTTACCGGTACGCGTTTTGACCACGCGTTTTTCAATAATGACCGCTGGTGCCGCAATTTGGCCCTTGGGGTTCTTGCGTAGATCGTCACTATTGTGCGTGGCGAACTGTTTAAAGAAATCTTGATGCTGGTTGAGGGGGTGACTGCTCATCCAATAACCGGTGAGCGCTTTTTCGTAACTCAGGCGTTCGCTCTCGTCCCACTCGGGTACATCGGGGTAGCCCTGTGTTTGTTCGCGAAAGCCATCGTCTTGTTCAAATTCACCAAACAGTGTTGTTTGTGACTGCGCTTTGTTTTTCGCGAGGCGAATACCGCGTTCAAAGGCGTGTTCGATGGCTGTTTCAAGTGCGTTGCGATTGAGGTGGATGCTGTCGAGGGCGCCCACTTTAATCAGGTTATCAATGACGCGTTTATTACAGACGCGGGTGTTAATGCGCTCACAAATATTGTAGAGTGAATCGTAATTGCCTTCTTCTGCGCGTAAGGCAATTAAGTGCTCGGCTGCGCCTTGGCCAACACCTTTGATGCCGCCAAAGCCAAAACGTACAGCCTTACCGGTCCAGGTGAATTCCCAACCAGATTCATTAATGTCCGGTGGCAAGACGGGGATGTCACGTGATTGTAGTTCACGTGTAAACATCGTCATTTTTTCTTTGTTGCCCATTTCATAGATTAAGTTGGCGGTCATGAATTCGGGAAAGTAGTTAGCCTTTAAATAGGCAGTCCAGTAGGCGATGAGACCGTAACAGGCAGAGTGCGATTTGTTGAAACAGTAAGAGGCGAAGGCGAGAATACTGTCCCACATTTTTTCACATTTTT
>CBDUFM010000425.1:0-3632 GCA_965366325.1 uncultured bacterium | reverse complement strand
CTACTGTCACCCAGCCGGAACCGTCAGCGGAGCCCCCAAAATTCGTGCCATGGGAATCATCGACGAAGTAGAACCCATAAAGCGCGGACCCTACGCCGGAGCTGTCGGCTACCTCGATTTCAACGGCAACATGGACACCTGCATTGCCCTGCGCACCTGCATCATCAAAGACGGCAAAGCCTACGTCCAAGCCGGTGCCGGCGTCGTCGCCGACAGCGTCCCGGAAAAAGAATACGAAGAATGCATGCGCAAAGCACAGGCCGTGCTGATGTCCATAGCCCGCGCCGAGGGCTTTTAGCTTCGAGGGGCAAGACCCTTCGCAATAAAAAAGCTCGCGCCAAGCGCCAGTGCTCAATACCTTGAGCAATTTTTATGGAGACGAAGGCAGAATAAAAATAGGCAGCGCCAAAGTGAAGCGGGGGAGCCCGAGGGGCAAAGCCCCTCGAAACTAACGCCGAATACGATAAACGATGCTGGTGATGCCGGTCCCTGCGTGAATCAAGGCTTCGAGAAAACGGTGGTGGTGATGGTTTTTCATTTCCGACATCAACACAGAATCCGTAACATGTAGCGTGAGGCTGCCTTTGACGATACTGTGGGCGCGTATGTTTTCGACAATTCCTTCGTCAAATAATTCCTGAATAATACTATTCACTTTATGGAATTTTTTTATGCGATGTGCCTCAGGACCACGCAGCCACTCTTTGGCCATCTTACTAACCGACTGAGAATAACGCGGCTTATCCCGATACTCACGGGCCTTTGCCAAATCACGGCGTAATTTATCGTCTTCATCCCAATTACTCATGGAAACAAATCTCGCTGAATCCGTTGTAAAAAATATACCGTCATAATCGACTCAATTTGTTGCGCCTGAATAGCTTGATCAATCTGTGCAAAGGCGATACGCCGCGCTTCCAAGTCCCACTCTTCAATATCTTTAGTCTGGCTTTTATCACCAAGCTTGCGCGCAAGAAAAAAGTGTATGCGACCACGGACACGCGCATCCGAATGCAAAAGACTTCCATAAGAAGTCCAGTCAGCTGCCTGTAACTGACATTCCTCTGCTAGCTCGCGCTGCGCAGCCAACAAAGGATCCTCATTATTGTCAACGCAACCACAGGGCAATTCCCAGGTACTGCAATTAAATGCATGCCGCCATTGGCGCACCAACATGGTATCGCCGTTGGCAAATAACGGACAAATGATGACGCAGTCCTTTTCAGCCAAATACGCATACTGCCCAGCCTCGCCATGAGGCCCGCGCAATTCATCCTCCACCAACGTCGTCCATTTATTTGTGTACACATCACGGCTGCGCACGGTTTCCCACGATGATTCGCTTAAGGCATCAAGTTGCTCTGGCTGCTTGGGATCTACCATAGCACGCATGATCCTTCCGGACTACGCCTGTGCAATCATCAGTGTCGATACAGACAGCTACCTGCTCGAACAGCGCGATAATACGGCACTATACGCAGCTGGGATGCTCACCTGCTTTGGCGGTCGCCGAAATGCAGATGAAGAGGTTATCGCCTGCCTACAACGCGAACTGCACGAAGAATTGAACTGGCAAGCCCCAGATCTCGAGCTCGCCTGCGCCCTATGGGTTGCTGAGCGCTATGTCGCCGATTTTTTTCATTGTCGACTTAATGTTCCTGTCTCGCAATTAACATTTGAAGCACATCGCAGTGGACGCATTGTCCACAAAAGTGCGCTCGCTGATGCAGAAATCAGCCCGTGGCATCGTGCCGTCTTCGATGCCTTTCATGCCCAGGAACAAGAGGTCCGATTAGCACAATAAAAAAGCCGCCTCTAGGAATGATGGATAGAGACGGCCGATTAGTTACGAGCAATACAACTGTGCACTTATATTATGCGCTTAAATACCCAATGCCGAACGTTGTGCTGCATAAATAATATCGATGCCAGCTTTAGCGCTAGCCAATAAGTCATTTAATTGCTGATGATTAAAGACACCGTCTTCGCCAGTGCCTTGCACTTCAACGTAGTCAGCACCACGCATCACCACATTCATGTCAACTTCAGCCTGCGAATCATTTTCGTAATCAAGGTCACAAACAATTTCACCCTTCACCACACCAACACTGACCGCCGCTAATTGATCGTGTAAATAATGCTCTGGACCACTGGTGCCTTGCTGCTCACTTAAAACACGCAGCGCATCATAGAGTGCAACCCAACCACCCGTAATACCCGTCGTGCGCGTACCACCGTCTGCCTGAATAACATCGCAGTCCACCACGATACTGACTTCGCCTAGCTTCTTAAGATCAACGGCAGCACGCAAGCTGCGCCCGATTAAACGTTGAATTTCAACACTACGACCATCTTTTTTAGCACCGTCGCGACGCTTACGACCACCGCCAGTACTACCGGGCAGCATCGAGTATTCAGCGGTCAACCAACCTGAACCAGTATCGCGCAAAAATGGGGGCACACTTTTTTCAATGGAAGCCGTGCATAGAACTTTCGTGTTGCCAAAACTAGCCAAGCAAGAACCAGCAGGGTGCATAATATAATCACGTATAAAAGATACGTCGCGCATAAAAATCTATCCTTCTTTGATAAATGTACGTGCTGCTTCCAACACAATGTCACGATCATCAGCCATCAGCAAACGCATGACTGCCTTTTGAGCGTGTAAACGATTTTCGGCTTGGTCAAACACTATACTCGCCGCACTCTCAAATGCGTCCGCCGTAATTTCCTCACCACGATGTGCCGGTAAGCAATGCATAATTTTCACGCTAGGATCCGAATGCGCCATTAACTCTTTATTAATCTGGTAACCCTGAAAAGCATTAAGACGCTCTTCGCGTTCGGCTTCTTGGCCCATGCTTGTCCACACATCAGAGTACAAGACATGCGCACCACTCACCGCTTCGACTGGATCATGACTCTGACGAACTTGTTTACCCCAGCTCGATCCAAAGTCTTTCTTATCATTGTCAGTAAATGCGTAGGACTCAGGACAAGCCAGCACAAATTCGGAACCAGTGAGCACGCAAGCGCGCGCTAAACTCCGAGACACATTATTTGCATCGCCAATAAACACGATCCGCAGACCAGCCGTGGTCCCAAAGTGCTCTTGCACCGTCAACATATCAGCCAAAGCCTGACACGGATGCGACTCATCAGTCAAACCATTAATCACAGGAATATCTGCATATTTCGCTAATTGTTGCACATCCTGATGATCAAAGGTGCGAATCATAATACCCTGTGCATAACGACTCAAAACACGTGCAACGTCCTCAACTGGCTCGCGCGTATTTAAACCAACCTCATCGCCACGAATAAACATCGACGAACCACCTAATTGCGTCATACCAACTTCAAAACTAACGCGTGTACGCAAAGACGGCTTCTCAAAAATCATAGCCAAAGTTTGACCAGACAGCGCACTCTCACGCACGCCGGATTTGATACGATGCTTTAAATAACGAGCAATCGCCAGGAAATCATGAAAGTCTTCCGACTCATAATCATTCAAACTTAAAAAATCTTTTCCAATCATGCCGCTTTCCTTTACGACTCAACTTCTTGAGAACAAATTTGCGTGCCAACACCCTCACGGGTTAAGATTTCTAACAACAAAGCATGCGGCA
>CBDUFM010000424.1:0-3634 GCA_965366325.1 uncultured bacterium | reverse complement strand
TCTTTAGAAATTTATCTACAAGCCCATCAATATCTTTTGCTACCTTCGGTGGATCCTTGCGGATACCACGACGAAAATCTTTGACGGCCCTAGTTTTTGTTTTCTTTGCCATTGAAACATGACTCCTCTAGAGAATAGAAAGAGTCAGTTTATAGCATCCATACCCATTTCCAGTTCCATATTAGTGTTATTTCACATGTTATGTATGCGAAGGTACTATGGACATCATCTCTCAGTTCTGCCTTAGAGGATTTGTGATCAGTTTCATAATAATTAGGTGCTCTTCTTTTTTTTCAGCTTCCGCTTTCGCCGCGCCCTTTCACGCGAACCGAGATAATCCGTTATCAAGCTCTGGATATCCTGCGGAACACCAAGATAGTCATTCAATAAGGACTGCACATCCTCTGACACAGAAGCCTGTGTAGATTCAAGCTCATCAGTTAGCTTTTTATTATAATTACTATCATTCATTTATGGGCTCGCGTATCTAGTAAGTATAGCAAGCGCTGATTACGTAGCCAAGGAAAAACACCAAACGTGCAAGGAAGGATGCATCACACTGTAAAACAGCTGTTATATGATGAACTTATAGAGTTATTGCTCAGCGACTTACTTTTCATGCATACTTATAAGTTTATTTAAAGTCCATTCATGAAATCTTACCAGTTTCGTATATTCTTATGATCATTGAAGATATACATACAGCTCATGGGGCGCCTCTCACATCCACCTATCTCATCCACACCCAATATTCCGAGCACCATCACTGAAAAAGAGTGGTCCTGTTCACTCGTAATTTGCGGTATTTTCAGGTATGCTTGACAGCATCCACGCCTAGCAAAGGCTACGCAGCCCTATTAATCAACTAGAAAGAATACGAATATGCCACAACTATTCGCATCCTTGAGTAGGCCCTTTATGGGATCACTACAAGGCAAATTGGCCAGCACACTGGCCATCAGCGCCCCCTTACTCCTTTACTCTGCAGAAGAAGCGACTGGCGAAGTCGCCACTCACACGCTGAACCATGGCAATACCGCATGGATTCTCGCTGCCAGCGCCTTGGTTCTATTTATGACCCTACCCGGGCTTGCATTATTTTATGGCGGTTTGGTCAAAGCTAAAAACATCCTCTCCATCTTAGTCCAATGCTTTGCCATCGCGGCAGTCATGAGCATTATCTGGGTTATCTGCGGCTACAGCCTCGCCTTCACTGAAGGCAATGCGATTATCGGTGGCTGGTCACAAATGGGGCTTCTGGGCATCGGTGAAGAGACGCTCTATGAAAATGGTGACAACTCGATCCCCCTTTCACTGCATGTCATGTTTCAAATGACCTTTTTCATTATTACGCCCGCATTGATTATTGGCGGTGTCGCCGAACGCATGAAATTCAGTGCGCTGATTATTTTCTGCGCGCTGTGGGGCCTGCTCTGCTACATCCCGATTTGTCATATGGTCTGGGGTGAAGGCGGTTATTTATTTGAAATGGGCTTATTAGATTTAGCTGGCGGGACGGTCGTCCATATTACTGCAGGCGTCGCGGCATTAGTCGCCTGTTTAATGGTTGGCAAACGAAAAGGCTACCCCAAAGAACCATTTAAACCGCACAACCTCACCATGACGATGTGCGGCACTGGGATGCTCTGGGTTGGCTGGTTTGGCTTTAACGGCGGCAGTGACTTAGGCGCTCATGGCGATGCTGGTATGGCAATGTTGGTTACCCATATTAGCGCGGCCACCGCGGCACTGGTGTGGATGATCATCGAATACATACGCCACGGCAAACCATCGGCACTTGGGATTGCGACCGGCGCCATTGCTGGGCTTGCCACCATCACCCCTGCTTCAGGCAACGTCGGCCCGCTCGGTGCGATTGCCATCGGTAGTTGCGCCGCCATCGGCTGCTACTTAGTTGCTGTCACATTGAAAAGTAAATTAAAATTCGACGACAGCCTTGATGCCTTTGGAGTACACGGCGTAGGCGGTTTTATCGGGACTATACTCGTAGCTGTCTTTTGTGCCCCAGCACTCGGTGGCTTTGGCTTCGGCGATGGCAATGACAGCATAGCTGCGCAATTGGGTGTCCAATTACTTGGCGCCGGCATCACCATTGTCTGGTCTTTGGTTGTCAGCGTAGTGCTCTTGCTGGTCCTCAAGACCACTGTTGGCCTGCGCGTCAGCGAAGACACAGAGGACCTTGGCTTGGATCTCAGTGAACATGATGAGCTAGGCTACATACTCTAGCCTTCATTAGGCTTACGCATCGAACAACACAGAGCGGCCATAACGCACAAGCGCTATGGCCGCTAGTCCAGCCGAGCCCTTAGCGGCTGCGAAACTGCCTGAAGGGCATAAAAAAAGACCCTTTGTTGCAACAATGCTACAAAGGGTCTTTTGGTGGTCATTTTTGGTGGAGATATGGAGATTCGAACTCCAGACCTCTTGCATGCCATGCAAGCGCTCTACCAACTGAGCTATATCCCCATTAGGGCGTCGAAATGTACCGAGCTTCACCTCAACACAAGTCCATTTTAGGCCACGGCAACCTCCCCCGACGCGGTCCTTACTGAGCATGCACCTCTGGTGCTACAGACGCCGCAACGACAAACACTAGGGCGCTAAGCAGCACCCTAACCTTGTTCCTCTCAGCCCTTCACCTAGACTCAGAGCAGCAGTATTTACACGGAGATTCTCTATGTGGTCAATGTACCGCCTTCTACTCATAAGCTTCTTTGGCCTCAGCATGGCGAGTGCCGCCGACAGCGCTGGATCCCCCTGGACAGATCAATGGTCGATGACGCTCAAGGGCAGTGAACGTTGGTATGTTGAACACGAAGGCGCCAACTACCTAGAAGTCATTGAATCGGATCTTGAAGACCTGCCCTTCCTCCTCGGCAAAGACATCATGATCCAAACCAAGTTCCGCCAATTAGAAGGAACAACCGTCCAGTTTTACTCTTTCCCGACCCTCGTTATTGGCACTGACACCGAAGCATGGTCCACCATTATTGATGGCGACAATGTGTTCATTCTAGGAAAAACCATTTCTATAGATGGTGAACTGCTCAACTTTAAAACCAAAAAAATCCTACGAGCGCCATCTGACTCCAGCATCATTGCTAAAAAACTATCTGAAATCGATAATAAAGATTATGACGCCCGCGTTAAATTCGCACAATGGGTTCGTAAGACTGGCAAAAATATGGGTAATCGCGCTGTTTGGATGACTGCTGCAGATAATATCGTCGACGATGCCATCGCCGCTGTTTCTAAAGAAGCCGAATCCAATCGTAATATCGCCTTGCTGAAAGTCATGAACTGGTGCACCGCCGAACTTGGCGACAAGTCTCGTGCTGCCGCGCTTGGCTCTCAAGACTGGGTTAATGAATTGAGCGAAGAAAAAACGGAAGCGATAATCGAACGCATGGGCATTCTTGGACTGACCAAATATGATGGTCGCTGGATGACCAAGGAAGAACAGAAGATATTAGATTTTCACAAAAAATTACGTGCGTTAAAGCAAGATGACGTCAAAGGCTATTTCGAACTGGCAAACGAAATTGCACAATACCGTGATGTTTTACCTGAATCAATAGAACTCCAGCACATGGCGCTTAAACGCGGTCTCACG
>CBDUFM010000423.1:0-3642 GCA_965366325.1 uncultured bacterium | reverse complement strand
GTCCGCAGTAGGCTGCTCTGCATCATCGTTTTTTCCAGACCACACGGTAGAACCGTGATCTTTTTCTGTCCGTACCTGCGCAGCTTCATCAGCACGAGGCGATGCTGGCTTAGGCTCCCGCTCACGCTTCGGCACACGGGCCAAGAATTTCTCAGCCGCAATCGCCTCCGGATCCCCGCTCACTAAAGCCACGTAGAGATCTTGCACATTAGCCAAGGCCCATGGCGTCTTCAATAAAAACTTTACACTCGATTTCACACTGGTATTTTTCTTGAAACAATTAATACTCAGCAAGGCCGCAAGACCATCCCAGCCATAATGATCGACCAAGGTCTGCACCAGTTGATCTACCTTGACGCCATGCAGGTGTTTATTTGCGCGTGGTCCACTCATGACGGGCTCTTTTTTCTTGAAAACATTCACATTTGTAAAGCAAGCGTCTAATGTGACGACTGCTTCCGCTTAAGCAATCGCATAACATGCTTATAAACGGTAATCATTTTGGACACCTGAAAACCATCAATGGTCATCCTCTCATAATGTCCATTGACAATCTGCGCATCTTGCCAATTACAATTTATAAAATGCGTGCCTGACAAATTCGCCTTGAACACATCGACACCCCTCCATGAGCAATCGGTAATTGTGCAGTGACTAAAATCTGATGCCGTCACATAAAGGCGCTGCAGCTTGACATTGTCAAAGCGTGAACGACTCATACGCACACTGCGCATATGTTGTTTGCCCGCCGTTAAGGTAGTCTCGGATTGTTTAATGCCAGACTGCGGCTTCAACGTATAACGCTCTTTAAATTTGCTCGCAGGTTTAGTCTGAAGCTTGGACGGCTTGTCTTTATAATATTCCTTATAAACAGATAATAAATCTGTCACAGCGTATGCATCAATGCGCATGCCCCTATATTGCCCACCTTCAATTACGACCTCACGCATGGTGACGCCATCCCATTGTGAAGACTGCATGTTGGTTCGTTGAAATAAAATACTTGATAAATTAACATTCTCAAAACCAGACGCCGAAAAATCACAATTGAGAAGCATCGAATTTGTTACGTTACATTCATAAACAAGAGATTCAGCTAAAGAAATACCGCGAGCACTATGTGGTCCACGTGGCACGCTACTGGGAACGGAGCGTATTTCTTTCAGACTCACTTTTTGTGCAACTGGCTTGAGGCGCGTTGAATGGCTCGACGAACAAGCAGAACACAGTACGGCGAAAAGACACAGGGACTGCATGAATAGCAATCGTACAACAGCACTTGCTTGGCATGGCATGAGCGGGACTCCTTTACGAGTGACTAATACTGTTGCGAAGAAGGTCTGCTAGCACATGCGCACGGCATAAATGGGTGGCAAATGTTGGGCCAATATCGACCATGTTTGACCACTATCATCACTGTGCCACAGATTACCAGTGGTACTACCAAATGCTAAATGCTGCCCATGTGCATCGACCGCAAGCCCATGTCTATAAACAAGGTCATAAGCCTCGCCCTGTGGGAGACCGTGGTTTTGTATAAGAAACGTTTGCCCAGCATCACGCGTCTCAGTGACTACTAACTGTGCATCGCAGGGATAACGTTTTTCATCTTTAATCGCAGGCACAAACCACGCATGCTGTGCATCTTGTGGATCAACCGCACAAGCAAATCCAAATGCTGACGGCTGCACATCTTTTATCTCTACCCAGCTGCACCCATGGTCATCACTACGAAAAATCCCATTATGATGCTGGCACCACAAACTATCGGGCTGATCACGACATTGCACCAGGCAGTGCGGATCTTGAATATTCACATCGTAGGCTTGCTCTGGCGGCATATATTCAGCACGCATACCCTGTGCACGTGGTGCCCACGTTTCCCCGCCGTCTGCGCTATACCAAATGCCTCCACAAGAAATACCAACGAATAGCTGCTGATCATTGCGTGGATCCACACAAATAGAATGAATACCAGGCTGGTCCTTGCCGCCACCAAACCATTTTTTCCGCTCTGGCATTTGCCACAAGGACTCTATGAGCTGCCAACTAGATCCATTATCAACGGACTTAAACAATCCGCCCGGAATAGTGCCACACCACAAATGTCCGGCACTGGCGCCATGACCAGATGCCATTGACCAAATTAAATTAAGCGACCATGGGTTTTTATCATCGTCGTCAGTGGTCTCAGGTTTTTCTGGAAAACTTGGACATGCGCAGGGCTCCCAGTCCACACCATTATTATGAGAACGATGTAACTTCACACCAAAATGTCCATGATCGAGCGCGGCATACATAATAGTCGTATGCGGGTCTCGATGTACAAAGGAAACCGGATCTCCGAGAAATGCACTGCCGCATTTTTGAAAATCGTCATCATATAAAAACAAACCCTTACGGGTCGCCACTGCTAGCACCATGCTCAACCTCCTGATAAGGCTTGTAGAATAAATATTTCGTCTGTGGCTTGCACCACATCACTTAAGTGTTCTCGATCCTGAATCTGAACATCATTTATGAAAATAGACATATGTTTGCGTAAGGCCGCCTGATCGGTCAAAATATAAGAACGTGCTTCTGGGATCCGTTCAAAAAAATCCGCTAAACAATCACGCACAGAGCCTCCGTCTACCTCTGTATCGGGGCATCGGACATGACGCTGTATATTACTCGTAAAGCGCAAGATGGGCATCGTGGATGCAGCTTATACAACAGCGATTGACCGATAGTCGCGCAAGCCATACCCAAGCGCACTAGATCACACAAATACCTACACAGATCTGCGGACTGGTTAATCTAATGAAAGCAGCTAAGTTAAGCAAATGGGAACTATTCCGATATGAGTCAAGCAGACACAGGATTGACTGGCCTGCGTTATTTATCAGGTGGATGCTTTACCGGGCGCACAGATACCCGTCACAAAACCCGTCGCATAGACAGTTACGAATTAATTGTGCTACGCACAGGCCACCTCCCCTTCTTTGAAGACAAGCAGCACTACGACCTCCTCCCCCATCAATACTTATTGCTCGAACCACAGCGTGAACACGGCAGTAGCGAAGACTATCCCGCTGACGTGTCATTTTACTGGCTACACTTCAGCCTCCCGCCTCAAGCACAAACCACCCTCAAACACGGGCATTTTATGCGCAGTGCCATTGCCATAAATCTCTGCAGTCGAATACTTGATGAACAAGAACGTAAAGATGCACCCCAAAGATCCTGCGACCTCTTAATGCAGCTCTTACTCCTAGAGTGTCATGTGGTCCAAGACCAAGGACTCCATGATCCACATGGTTTAGTCGACAGCGCGACTGCATTTATCAGTAGCCAGTTCCAGCAACGGATAAGCACCAGTGATGTAGCACAGCACTGTCAGTGCAATCCTGACCACCTAGGGCGATTATTTAAATCGCGTTTAAAAATAACCATTAGTCAGGCAATACTCAACCAGCGTCTACAACACGCACGAGCGCTTCTACGCGATTCAGACATGCCTATAGACAAAGTCGCAACGGCATCTGGCTTCAGTGAAGCGCATTATTTTCGGCGCTGTTTTAAACAAGACAGCGGGCTCAGCCCAACACAATGGCGATCCCTCCATTGTAGACGTTACTATAATTAACCTTCACAGATTGA
>CBDUFM010000422.1:0-3644 GCA_965366325.1 uncultured bacterium | reverse complement strand
AATGGTTTCACTGCGAATATTTTTGCAGGTATCTACAATGGCCTGTACGTCTTTGACGCTTTGCGCTAATGTTTTTGCAGTGTGGGCGCCGATGCTGCCGTTGGTCGTGAGGCCCATGTGAGCGACAACAATGTCTGCTCCGGCATTAGTCATATCGGCAGCCTCTTGCGTATTGAATGCATAAGGCGTGGTCAGCATGTCTTTATCATGTGCTGCGGCGACCAACTCGACTTCCATGTGGTAGCCCATGCCGGTCTCTTCTAAATTGGCGCGAAACATGCCGTCGCATAAACCAACCGTCGGAAAATTTTGGATCCCATTAAAGCCGAGTGCTTTTAATTCATCGAGAAAGTGATCGCGTAACATAAATGGATCGGTGCCACAAACACCAGCCAAAACCGGCGTGTGTTTAACTGCGGTAATAACTTCGTGGGCCATTTCTTTAACGATTTCATTCGCATTGCCATACGGCATGAGGCCAGAGAGGCTGCCACGACCAGCCATGCGGTAGCGACCGGAATTATAAATGACAATTAAATCAATACCGCCAGCCTCTTCACATTTAGCAGAGATGCCGGTGCCGGCGCCGCCACCGATAATGGCTTCACCGTGTGCGATTTTTTGGCGGAGTTGGGCGAGAATGTCTGAACGACTGAGTGTGCAGGTCATGGGAGTCCTTTGCTGAAGTGTTTCCTAATATGAAACACGGACAAGAAGTGCAAGGGTAAAGTTTCCCGTAAGGAAACACAGCGGGACTGCGTCTTGATCTGCGCCGCGTGGACGCCGAAGCAGTTTATATAAAACCTGTATTTATTAGTGTTTAGCTGTTGAGGCCCTTCATCGACAGGCCAATGCGCTTGCGCGCATGATCAATCGACAGGACCCGCACCTGTACCTGTTGGCGCACTTTCACAAACTCATTGGGGTCTTTGACGAACTGATCAGCCAGTTGTGAAATGTGTACGAGTCCGTCTTGGTGCACGCCGATGTCAACAAAGGCACCAAATGCGGTGACATTGGTGACCAGTCCCGGCAGGATCATGTCTTCGGCTAAATCTTCGGGGCGATGTACGTCGGCAAAGGCAAAGGCTGCGTAGCTGGGGCGTGGGTCGCGACCGGGTTTGGCTAATTCCTCAAGAATATCGTGGAGGGTTGGCTCACCAACATCTGTACTGACATATTTTTTAATATCGATGCGCTTGCGTAAAACATCATCATGGAGCAGGCTTGCAACATCGCTGTCTAAATCGCGGGCCATATGCTTAACTAAGTCATAGCGCTCGGGGTGAACGGCCGAGGCATCGAGTGCCTGCTTGCCATTACGAATACGTAGGAATCCAGCGCATTGCTCGAAGGCGCGGCCACCAAGGCGAGGAACTTTTTTAATTTGTGCGCGACTGGTAAAGGGGCCATTGGCATGACGGTAGTCAACAATGGCTTGCGCTAATTTTGGACCGAGACCACTGACATATGCAAGTAAATGCGGAGACGCTGAATTTAATTCAACGCCAACATTATTAACGCAGGTTATAACCGTGTCATCAAGGCCACGCTTTAGAGCGGCCTGATCAACATCATGTTGGTATTGGCCCACACCGATGGCCTTGGGATCAACCTTAACTAATTCGGCGAGTGGATCTTGCAAACGTCGACCAATCGAAATGGCTCCGCGAACGGTAATATCAAGATCGGGGAATTCATCGCGTGCAGCTTGGCTAGCCGAATAAATAGAGGCGCCGCTTTCATCGACCACACAGACCGTCACCGCTAGGTCCAAGCCACGTACACAGGCTTCTGCCTCGCGCGATCCGGTGCCATTGCCAATACCGATGGCTTCGACGTTATATTGCTCAACTAATTGTTTGAGGCGTTGCAGGTCATTGCTGTTTTGGCGATCAGTGGCGAGATGTAAAACATCATGAGCCAGTAAGTCCCCTTGTTTGCCGAGGATGGCAATTTTACAACCGGTACGGAGGCCGGGGTCAACAGCCAGTACCGATTTTTGACCAAGTGGCGCGGCAAGCAGTAATTCGCGCATGTTATTTTGAAAGATGTGAATGGCGTCTGCGTCGGCGCGTTCTTTAGCCGCTGCCAGGGTTTCATTAATTAAGGAGGGTTCAATTAATCGTTTCCACGCATCAGCTGCCGCAGCATGCAATTGTGCATTTTGATTTTTGCACCAACGCTTGGCAATACGGCCATGGGCTGCATCGGCATCTGTTTTAGCGCTCACACGTAATATTTTTTGTTCAGCCCCACGCAGCAGGGCAAGGATGCGATGCGAGGGTGCCTGAGCGAGTGGTTCGCTCCAATCAAACCAATCACTAAAGCGCGCTGCTTCGGGGTCATTTTTTTTCTTAGCGATTACTTGGCCACTTAATTGTGCGCTGCGGGTAAACCAGCTGCGTAATTCTTGACGTAATACGGTGTCGTCGCTGATGCGTTCTGCGATAATGTCACGCGCACCGGCAAGAACGCTGTCGTGGTCGTGTAATTCATGCTCTTCATTCAAATAAGTGTCGAGATTAATACTCGATTCATGTTGTTGCAGCAGGGCATCGGCGAGCGGCTCGAGACCACGTTCGCGCGCGATCATGGCGCGGCTGCGGCGCTTGACCCGAAATGGCAGATAATGGTCTTCTAGGCTGGTGAGATCGGTGGCGCTGCGTAATTCTTGTTCAAGCGCTGGGTTTAATAAATGACGCTCCCTGAGACTACTGAGCATCGATTCGCGACGCTTTTCTAATTGTTCTAGGCGTTCTATGCCGTCACGTACGGCTGCGATTTGAACTTCATCACAAGAGCCTGTGGCTTCTTTGCGATAACGTGCAATGAAGGGGACGGTGCCGCCATCTTTAAGCAGGTCGGCAATCGCGCTAACGTGTTGTATCTTGAGCTGTAATTCTTGAGCGAGTAAGTGTAATGTGTCCATGTGGCTCCCGTGCGTGCAATTGATACCAGCGCTGAGAGATGTAAGCACCTTTGTAGCGACTGCAATCTAGCGCAGCCTGCGATGCTGCAGGCTAGTCAATATGTCCAAGCGCTTATAAGCCAGCTTGACGCAGGCATTGATAGGCGGCGTCTGATATAGCGTCGCTGGTGACCGTTGCCCCGAGGATGGCGTCAACGTGAATGCGTTGTTCGGAGTTGATTGCCGCTGGGATTAATTCAATGGACCCTTGGTGAATTTTTTCCTGATGCGCAGTGACACTGCAATCGATGCGTTGTTGTTTGACTACGACTTTAACGCTAAGCAGCCCTGAATAGGCCTGCGATTGGGCTGTGTAGCTGCCGTCTTTTAAGCTAGCTGTCGATAATTGTGCTGCCTGTAGATATTGAATTTTTCGTAGGCAGCGATTGGCACCGGATTTGAGTTTTTCTTTAGCCCAGTTCTGCTTGGATGAGGCAAATAATTGTGCAGCTGTGGTATAAGCATTTTTAGCGGCCTGCGGATTTTGCATGCGTATGGCGAGATCGCCAATTGATTCCTGGAGGAGGGCTAATCTGAATGCTTTAAATTGCGAGGTATCTGTCGCTTGGGTTTTCTCTGCAGACTCTGTGAGGGTCTTAAGCGCGTTATCATAGTCCCCATAATATTGATAAATACTGGCGAGGCATTTTTTGGCTGTGGAGGGTTCGTATGT
>CBDUFM010000421.1:0-3651 GCA_965366325.1 uncultured bacterium | reverse complement strand
CTACGTGACAGAATGCCAAAAGCTCGCCTATAAAGCACGTTTTCAACCGCTGCAAATCTATCGCCAAGAACAATGGCAGTGGGTTTAACGCAAAACCTAGATGCATATTTTTTAAAAGGACACCGTTATGCCACTCGTCGATATGCGATTAGAAGAATTAGAAGCTTACCAAGGACGCAATCCACGCCCTGATGACTTCGATGCCTACTGGGATCGCGGCCTCGAGGAAATGCATGCGCTTGGAACAGATTGCGAATTAATTCCTGCGGAATTCCAAGCTCCCGGCGTTGAGTGTTTTGATCTCTATTTTACAGGCGTGGGCGGCTCGCGCGTTCATGCACGTTACGCAAGACCAGCCAACACCGACCAATGCCCCGGTCTTGTACACTTCCACGGCTACTCCGGTAGCTGCATGAATTGGCTCGGGCTTTTATCCTATGTCGCTGCTGGCTTCTGCATCGCCAGCATGGACTGTCGTGGACAGGGCGGTCAATCAGAAGATCGTGGCAGCGTTGGTGGCACCACCCTACGCGGCCATATTATTCGTGGTCTCGATAGTGACAGTCCAGACGACCTTTATTATCGTCAAGTCTTCTTGGACACAGCACAGCTTAGTTTAATCGTCGCAGCTCAAAGTGCCGTTGACGAGGCGCGCATTGGTGCCTTTGGTGGCTCACAAGGCGGTGCATTAACCCTAGCTTGTGCCAGTCTTTCTAGCGTTATTAAACGCGCTGCGCCAACTTTTCCATTTTTATGCGACTACCAACGGGTCTGGGAAATGGATCTCGACAAAGCCGCCTATGATGAATTAAATTATTACTTCAAACATTTCGACCCACAACATGTAAATGAAGTCGCAGTGTTTACACGACTTGGCTATATAGACTGCCAGCATCTCGCCCCCCGTATTCAAGCTGAAATACTCATGGGCTGCGGCCTCATGGACACCATTTGCCCACCTTCCACTCAGTTCGCGGCCTATAATAAAATTACCAGCCCCAAACAGGTCAGCATTTACCCCGATTTTGGACATGAGGGCCTACCTGGTTTCGATGAATCCGTCTTACTCTTCATGCTCGACCTCTAAGTACCCACAACGCGCTCAATAAGGACACTCCAATGAATTACTGGCTTATGAAAAGCGAACCCGACGTTTATGGCATTGATCACTTAGCCAAAGAAAAAAATAAAACTGCTGAATGGGACGGCGTACGTAATTATCAAGCGCGCAATACGATGCGCGACCTGATGAAAAAGGGCGACAAAGTGTTGTTCTACCACTCGAATGCCAAACCAAGTGGCGTTGCTGGTATCGCGACCGTTGTCAAAGAAGGCTATCCAGATCACACCGCCTTTGATAAAAAAACTAAATACTATGATCCCAAATCGGACCCAGCCAATCCCCGTTGGTTTATGGTTGATGTGAAATTCAATAAAAAATTCAAAGAAGTCGTAGATCTAAAAACTATTAAAAATCATCCTGACCTACAAGAGATGGTCCTCGTCAATAATTCGCGCCTCTCAGTCCAACCAGTCACCAAAGACGAATTCGAACTGATTTGCAAGCTCGCTACCTGAGTCTCTCTGAACCCGTTGCGACACACGAAGAGTTGCTATTGTCATCTGCACAAGCACAGCTTAGACGTTGGTTTGTGTTTGTTTACGTTCTTGTAAGAGCGGCAGGTCTATCGTAAATGTGGCTCCGGCACCTAAAATACCAGCCGCTGCAATACGGCCGTTATGACGCTCGATGATTTTCTTAACCGTAGACAGTCCAATACCTGCACCCTCAATTGCATTGCCACTCACTAAGCGACGGAACGGTTCGAAAATGCGCTCATTATAGGCTGCCTCAAAACCAGTACCATTATCAACTAATTCAATGCGGTAGGTTTCCATAGTTAAACGCGCACCACTAATTTTGACGTGCAAGGGCTCTTCTTCGCGCCGATACTTAATCGCATTCATGAGTAAATTCTGAAATACTTGCTTAAGCAGGATCGGATCACCCTGAACCACCACCAAAGACTCCACCTCAACGCTAGCACCGACCTCAGCAATGGGCTCTGCTAAATCTGAGAGAATCTCCTTAATAATTTCTTCTAGATCACAATCACTAATCTTTAGATCACCGCCGCCGACTTGTGAGTAATTCAAGAGGCTATCAATAAAATCCTGCAAGCGTTTACCTGACGTATTAATACCGGTAATAAATTCATTAGCCTCTTCTGGTAAATCCTCACCAAAGTCCTCTTGCAGGAAACGCGCATATGTCATCATATGTCGCAACGGAGCTTTCATGTCATGGGATGCCGCATACGCAAAGGTCTGCAATTCCTTATTAGATTGCTCTAAAAGCACACCTTGCTCAGCAATAATGTCTCGCGCTCGATTTGCCTTAATCGATGACCAAAGAATGCTAAACAACAGCCACACCAAAAGCAGTGCAATTAAAATACCTGAAACCAGAACCACTTCCGGCAACAGCGTGACGCTTTCCGCAACGGCTTGTTGGATAGGCACAATAGACATTTGCCATTGAATATTATGCATATCCAGCACACGCTTCTGAGCATATTCCGATGTATGTGGCCCTTCTGGGTAGCGCGTATAGATAACTGCATCATGTTCAGAAATGACCACATTATACACAGGCGCATAATCGCGAATGATATTTCTAACTAAATCCTCAATGCGAAATACGCCTAATATAAATCCATGGAACACGCCATTAACGTCGTTAATGGGCACGTAACATAAAAAACCCTTACCACCCTGTTTGAGATTAATCGACTGCGTCAAAACCGGCTCGCCTAAATCACGCGAGCGTTCTAATGCAATGCGACGTCTGTCATCAAACGCGGAATTCATATTTAATACAGATTCGTTGCCGGCTAAGGGTTCAATCCAGCGTACAATAAAATCAGCATCAACCCATTCGATAGCTTGGTAACCCGGCATGTCTCTGATATATAATTTGGAATCAGCCTGCCATTCCTCAAATGGGAAGACCCCCTGACGTTCCCAACGAGCAGCCATCCGTTGCAGGGCGACAATCTGTGCCTGTAATTGAGATTCTAATAAATTCTCAAATCCCTCACTGACACGTGTACTACGTATATCCAAATCTTTATACTGAGCGCGTGCATAGCCCTGTGAGAGCAACAAGGTCAGTAGCAGCATAACTGCACCAACCGCCCAAGGGATAACTAATTTTAACCGCGCTCGCTGTTTATCCATAAGATCAATTAGTATAAACTATTTACAACGAACGCGCAAGCTGAGTTCGGCTTGCACAGCGAGCACACGTAGCCCTGTACTGGCAGTGACTTACGCGCTTAACGCATCTTGGTACTTAGCTAAGCGATTCCATAAAGTGCGCACGCTAATACCGAGCTGCTCTGCTGCCTGCTGCTTATCATCATCACAAGCACTCAAGGTGCGTAGTATATGTTCGCGCTCGAGGTCTTCTAGACTTTGTGCTGAATCAACTGTTTCCACGACGAGGTTCGGTTTGGGCCCCTGTAGGGCTAAGGCCTTTTTTAGTTCTGGGAAACTCCGCTCCATATCTTCGCCTTTAATGGTTCCCCCACCCAGTAAAACAACTAAGCGCTCTGCCACATTCACCAATTCACGAACGTTACCGGGCCA
>CBDUFM010000420.1:0-3668 GCA_965366325.1 uncultured bacterium | reverse complement strand
AACCTTCTTGTCGCCAAATTTCTTGGCTGGCTTCTTAGCTGCTTTACCGTCAGCAGAAGCACCCTTAGCGGCTGCTTTACCTTCAGATTTTTCTTCGTTAACCTTGGTGACCTGCTGCGCTTTGCCTTCTTTATAAGCATTAGCGACAACATTGAGGATAACTTGGATGCTACGAATACCGTCATCGTTACCTGGGATAGGCAAGTTGACCTGTGATGGATCGCAGTCCGTATCAACAAAAGCAATAACAGGGATGTTTAAGCGACGCGCTTCAGCAACGGCTGTTTGTTCTTTAATCGGGTCAACCACAACCAACACATCAGGAATCTTAGTCATGTTACGTACACCTTCGAGGTTACGTAAAATACGACGGCGTTCGCGGGTGTGGCGTGCTTGCAACTTTTTAGATTGGCGCGCGTAGTCTGGCATTGCCATTTCTGATTCGATTTCTTCCAAACGACGGATAGATGAACGAATCGTTTCGTTGTTGGTTAAAGTACCACCCAACCAACGCTCTGTTACGTAAGGCATGCCCAAGCTAACAGCAGTGTCGTGTACAACGTCTTTTGCCTGACGCTTCGTACCAACAAAAAGAACATTTTTGTTCTTTGATGCTAATTTCTTGATGAAGTAATGTGTTTCAATTAAAGCACGGACCGTTTCTTTCAGGTCAATAATGTAAACATTATTACGACGTGCGAAAATGTATGGCTTCATGCGTGGATGCCAAAGACTGGTTTTGGTTCCGTAATGAACGCCTGCTGAAATAAGATCAGCGAGATTGATAATGGCCATGAGTGGCTCCTGCCTCCTCTGCACGGAGGTAGATGATTTGAAGACATACCATGCTGTGAATACCGCAGTCCTCGAGGTATGTCTCCGTTCGAGACGAGGTTCCTGCGGCGATGGGACGAATGACGTACCATCAATTGGGCGCGACACATTAGGTGGCACTTGTGTGACGTCAATCACATTATGGCTTATTTTACCAGTAGAGCGCGACTGGAAAAAATAACGAGTTTTCAGGCAATTTACACATAAAAATGGACTGAGGACGCTAGCAGTCGGCAGCGCACAGGCCCCAATAGCGAATCATCTAGGATTCCGTCTCCCGCTTCGGCTCCAAGGCCGGCAAAGAGATGGGCTCATGCCACTGCGGTGCCTGACGATAATAATGACGTCCGCGCTGGCGCAGTATGGCCGATTCGGCCTCTTCAGGCTCACCTAATACGCGCATGCGCTCCAACTTACTGATCGCAACTTGTGCCGTATCATCATCTTGTGACTTCTCTTCTTCGTTAGCAGCATCGTCCGCTGCTTCTGCAGCCAGCTCCTGCTGCGCTGCCTCTTGCTCATCTTCAAAATGATAAGAGCCATCAGCCAAGGCACCGTTGTCACCACCATCAGGAGACAAGGCCGCCCCTTCTTCTGCGCGCTCTTGCCCGTAGCTCCCCACCTGTCGTGCTAAATAATTAGAAATACGAAAGTCTTCCATACGGCAATCATCATTCTGCTACAACGCTAGTCCTACTCTATAAGAGTCATCATACGGATTTATTCATCCTAGACCATTAGTATCGGCCTAGAGCCACTCTACTTTAGTTAAAATTGCAACATTTGATGCATTTTTAATATCAGCAGTGCTGCAGAACAGCTCAGTCATGCAAAATATGCATTGCAAGGCTACTCTCGCATAAGAAGAACACCCGCAAACGATAAGCTGGTAGGACTACAATTGCGGTCAGTCCAGCAGCTTACATGATCCCGTTCAATCTTAACCTACGGGAAATTGGACGCATGTACGACCCCGATCGCGGCACGAAAAGTGCACTGACTAACTGGATGCCCCCTCTGCTGGGCGGCTCCTATCGCTACTTCACTGGCAGCCTCTCTTATGTGCTGCATCGCATTAGTGGACTGGCCTTAGTCTTCTTTCTGTTCTTTCACATACTCTCCATCACCAAAGCCGGTGGCGATCCAATGAAGTACGATCTACTCTACTTCCGCTTTCAAGAGGCCGACTTTAAATTCGGTGAAATCATGCTCTATGGTGCCCTGCTATTTCATGGCATTAATGGCATGCGCCTACTCTTGGTTGACTTTGTCCTCGAAAATACGCATTCAGCAAAAAAACTATTCTGGCTCTGTGCTGCTGCTATTTTAATTCTGCTCGTCGTTGGTGCGATTCCATTATTGTTGCACATGAATACGACAGCACTCAATTCTGAATTAATTCCAGGAGGTGCACAGTAATGGGCGCTCCTTACACTAGTTCGCGCACTGGCCGTTTTGCATGGATGATGCAACGCGTCTCTGCGGTCTTACTCATCTTTCTCGCCTTCTCTCACTTTGGCATTCAACATTTTACTAGTGATGCCGTCTCAACCGCGCTCACTGTTGCCCAACGTTTAAACAACCCTTTATGGCAGGGCTACTACGTAATGTTCATCGTGTTAGCGCTTTATCATGGCGTTAATGGTGTCCTTGGTATTATCCACGATTACGCACCCAAACCATTAGTCCGTGGTCTTGCTGCTGTTATTCTCTGGTCACTTGGTTTCGTCTTTGCAGTTATTGGCATTATTAATATTGTGAGCCCTAAACCAGTCGCTGAAATTAAAATGCACTACACCATCGAAGGTCTGCCAAAGGGCAAAAGCTACGGCAGCCCACCGGTCCCAATAGAATTCCCAGAATATGACGCGACACGTGAAATTCGCGAGTTGCAATTCCTTGGCTTCTACCTGGAGCACCACACCAATCGACTCGCGCACGACACTGATTCTATTGCTACTGTTTTTGACGCTGAACGCCTCAACAACAGCGATCAAGATGTTGACGCCAAAGCAAAAGAAAGCGGTCGCGCTTTTGATGCGTGGGCGATTAAAATGGCCAACACCAAAGACGTTGACTATAGCGATCGTGACCGCTCTTACATCTTCAGTAACAGTCGCGAATTTGCAATCTGGGCACTGAATGTTCGCCAACGCAACGCCACTAAACGTGGTGACAATGGCACCCTTCAACGATTAGCAGGCAAAGTTCCCGCCTATAACCCCGGATTATTTTAAGGAAATATTGCATGCTTATTTCGCATGATGTACTTATTGTTGGTTCTGGCGCCGCGGGTTTATATTCAGCCTACTGGGCGAGCACCAAAGCAGACGTAGCCGTTTTCTCCAAATTATTTCCAACCCGCTCACATACGGGCGCGGCACAAGGCGGCATCGGCGCAGCCTTGGGTAATGAAGAAGAAGATAAACCGCTGTGGCACTGGTTCGATACCGTTAAAGGTGGCGATTACCTTGGTGACCAAGACGCGCAAAAAATCTTAACCTACGACGCACCGCAAACTATTTACGAATTGGAACATTTTGGCGTGCCCTTTAGTCGCACCAAAGAAGGTCGCATCGCCCAACGTCCATTCGGTGGTCATACCAGAAATTTTGGTGAAGCTGCTGTGCGCCGCGCTTGCTACGCTGCTGACCGTACCGGTCACGTTATCTTACACACGCTCTATGAGCAATGCGTTAAACAGAATGTACACTTCTATTCTGAATTTCAGGTTCTCGATTTAATTCTGACAGACGACAAAAAGAAATGCGTCGGCATCATTGCCCAAGATATGCTCTCTGGCGAAACGCACACCGTACATGCTAAAGTCGTCG
>CBDUFM010000419.1:0-3671 GCA_965366325.1 uncultured bacterium | reverse complement strand
ACCCACGCCCAATACCGCACAGGCATCAATCGCCATAAATGGCAGCACCAGCGCATGTACCGTCCCTAGGCCAGCAACAATAATAAATAATAAAAAACCCGGCTGTGCGCGCACCACCGCCGGCGCATCTTTCAAATTTTGCCAGAGACTAATGCGCTCCTGGACGGCGCGCTCTGGCTCGGGCTCTTCCTTGATCCACCAAAATGTGGCGTAGCTCATAAATACCCCCACGGATGTGCAAATAAATAAGACCCCATAGCCCTGCATACCATCAAAGTGAGCCAAAATACGCTCCACCAATAAACCAACCATTAATCCCAATAGAGCGGCCAGCGCATTACGTGCGGCAAACATGCCAGCGCGACTCTTCGCCGGCACCGTGCGGTGCAGCAGTTCCTGCCAAGAACCCATGGCAAAACCACCAATAATCCCAGACCCAAAAACTCCTAGCACCACGACACTCAATAGCAGCAAAGTATCCTGTTGCGGATCGAGCAGAAAAAAGCTCGCGGCGATCACCAAATACGGCAAACGCTGAAATAAACCCAGCCACACCGTAAACGGTTTCACATAGGCCATACGGTCAACGAGGTGCGCAACAAATAATGACGGTAATAGAAAACCCAAAATCATAAGTTGCGGCGCCAGCGCAATAAGCCAGGTTGGCGCTGACAACTGTTCAAACAAGACCGGCAGGACGGTCGCTGGTGCCACAAACAACGTCGCACCAATATACAAACCACCATCAGCAATATGCGCCGTTAAATTGCAGCGCTGTTGTTTCTTACTTAATCCACTCATAGAAATTCATGCACCCATTTCCGCGCGCTATTATGCACTTGCACAGAAAAGGAAACGTGTCAGTTTCAGTCATGCAGGTGTCTCATTCCGATATTCATGTTCAGGATGCATTACACATCAATGGCAGCAGCAGCCTTCGCCAGCAAAGCATCCATATGCTGCGCGCCGGTGCCCATGCCTTATCGCCCAAATACGAGGGGCTTCGCACCTGTCATACCTTTTGGGATTTTTGCATAGCACCACAAGCTGGGCTGCAGCTCGAGCTCGATAACGGTGACATCCACAAGGTCCGTGATACCGATATCACGGTTATCCCACCACTGCTTCCCTTTACACACCACAGCGCACATAATCAGGGCTGGCACAGCTATGTCATCTGCAGCCTCCCCCACATTCCCAACATTCTCTGTCAGCGTTTATTCAAAAAAACCATGCGTATTCGAGACCCTGCACTAGTAAACACATTCCAAGCATTCGCACAGGAACGCAAAATGTCTCCTGACATGCCGGCTTTACTGCGCTCGCTCAAAGGACAGGAAATTGCCAGCCGCGCCTTCCTCGCCTTACTCAATCAATTAGAACCCAATATTCGCGAACAACTACTGAATCCCAATCAAGCGTGGCTGCGCTTTGAACCCGTCCTCTCGTTTATTCAAGAACAGCTCCACGCTAACCTGAGCATTGATCAACTAGCGGCCATGCTCTCCTTGAGTAGCGATCACTTTACACGCTTATTCAAACAACAAATCGGTGAAACGCCGATACAGTATATTATTACACAACGCGTCGCACGCGCAGCAGAATTATTGTTTAACTCTGACTTAAAACTGGACGATATTGCCAAAGCCTGTGGTTTCCCGAATCGTCGTTACCTCAGCCGGCGCTTTAATCAGCAACTTGGCATCTCACCAATGGATTTTCGGCATAACCACTAAGGTATTTCCTAACACGTCATCCCATGCACGCAGCTAGGCCCGATTGCGTATCGCCCTGCATTTATAGACTTCGTCGTTATGAAAAACATTCCTATCACTGATGCAATGATTGCAGGTGCAATCAGCATAGAACGCAGCGCAACACATATCCAACCGTGGCGCATCCCCTATCAGCGCCAAGAGTATTACTACAACCTCATTGGCCTTGCGCAGTGTGGCGCCGGTGTCCGCCTACAATTGGAATCAGATAGCACACAGATTCAGCTAAGCTATATGCCGCTCGATGCACATCGACGTTTTGACCTCTGCGTTAATAATGAAATCGTGCACAGCATCATGACGGAACCGCAATCAAACACGGTCAGCTTTGACCTCAGCGGATTTGATGGCCAGGCCTTTGATATCTGGCTGTGTAACCATACGGCTATTCAAGTCTGCGCGCTCGCAATCGACGATAATGCCAGCTGCACAGCGCGCTCGGATAAACGCATTAAATGGCTCACCTACGGCAGCTCGATTACCCAGTGTAGCTCTGCACACAGCCCTGCCCGGACTTGGCCAGGTACAGCCGCACGGAAATTAGATCTTCATCTCAGCTGCCTCGGTTTTAGCGGTAATTGCATGCTCGAAACCGGCGTTGCACGGATGATCAGCAAACAAGAAGCAGACATCATCACCCTCAAACTCGGTATTAATGTGCAGGGCCAAGGCAGCTTGAATAAACGCACCTATCAGCCAGCAGTCATGGGACTCATCGAATTAATTCGTGAAGAGCACCCGAGCACACCGATTGGTGTCATTACGTCAATTTATTCCACACACCGAGAAGATGGCCCCAATGTCATTGGCATGTCACTCAAAGATTACCGTGCCGAGACCGAAGAAGCCGTGCGCCGCGTAAAAAGCTACGGTGATCCCAACATCGAAATATTCGACGGACTCTCTGTCTTCGGTGCCGACCTCGTCAAATACTTACCTGATGATTTACACCCAGACGGTGATGGCTATGAAATTCTCGGCAACAATATAGCCGACAGCGTGCTCGCACCGATGCTTAAAAAATACGGTCTCAAATAAAGGCACAAAAAACCGAGAGTATCTGCTCTCGGTTTTTTTATGCCCACACAGCAAAGCTAGTTAATTTCTAGATAATTGTCGCTAGGCAGTTCAGGGAACGGCGCAGTCGGCAACGTTTGATACCAATAGGCCACAGACGCGATGTCATCTTGCAGCGGTAAATAACGTCCATGCTTGCGCCAACCAAGCGCCTGAATAGTAACCTTGAGATCTTGTTTAAAACGAATTGGATCCGTGATATGCCAACGATACATAGAAAAACGTTCGTTCGCTTTATAAGTTCCATCTGGTCGCATAATATGGGGTACGCCAGCATAAGCCGTTGAATATTCCTGATATTGTTTTGTTGCCTTGTTTTCAAAATTATACGAACCACAGAAATAATCTTCAGTACCGGTGCCACAAATAGTTGGGTAGCCATGACTACCTGCAACCACTTCCCCATTTGAGACTTCCGGCTTCGCATCACCATCCATGTAGAATTTAATTTCACCCTCACCCCACCAGCCATTATTATTCAACTGCCAGGCCATATAGGTACCTGCGTAATGCCCCTTACCTTCAATACCATCTAAAATGGTATACACATCACCATAGGGCAACGGATTTGTGCGGCGAAACTGCGCGTGAAAATAGGCGGCATTATCCGGCACGGGACCCAAGGCATAATTTATTTGAAAAAAGATACGCATTTCATCAACGGGGTTTCTATTTTCCATCGTGATGCGAATGCGTTTTCTAAATGGCATCGGCCAGTAACAATTAAAGGCATTACCCGGATTCACGCAGACGGCTAATGAGTCGATTTGTGCAAAAGTATCAAAACTGGTAAATGCAGAAGCAAAGAAATCGCCAATG
>CBDUFM010000418.1:0-3695 GCA_965366325.1 uncultured bacterium | reverse complement strand
TGCCAAACATGTCATCTAGGATGCCTTTATCACGCATCTTGCAGCGCTCATCCATCATACCGGTCCAGGTATCAGCTATTACAGTGCCGCCCGCCTCCGCAAAGGCACGAATAGAAGCAGCTGTTTCATCGCTCATCGCAACAACACGAGGAACTATCAGTACTTTGACACCCTTCTTCTTTAAAATGTTGTCTTTAAGCTGACGGGCATCAATAAAGTCAGGCCATACACCAACATCTTTGATCCACATGACCCATGACAATCGCAGACGAAACATCATCTCGCGTTGATAGACACTCCACGAATCGCGATTTACCCATTTCTCACCGTTATTATGCACATCTGGGCGATCAGTCATCTCTAGAATCCAGTTGCCGCGTATGGCTGGTTGTGAGTGCAGAATCGCCACTTTATCACGCATACGTTCGGAGCGATTACGCAGGCGACCTGGGCCATTATTCGACCAATCTGCAAACTTTTTCAGATTTTGACCATAAGGGGTTAAACCCTTCTTATCGATATCAATGAGTTTTGAGTAGGGTTTGTTTCCAAAAGAGTCCCACTGGGCGCATACAGCATGGCCTCGTAAAAAGGGAATCCAAATTTTTTCCATATCCGCACCAAATCCTGGTGTATATATTTTTCCTTTTTTGCCATCCTCATAAAAAGCTGCCATAATCTCTGGTGATTCGCCAAGCTCATATGGGGTCACGCAATCCACCACCTGGCTCAACCAGTAATTATCAAAACCCCAGGCGCTTGGTGGTTGCCAGCCAGATATATTACAAACCGCATCAGGGTCCTCTTTGCGAACTATCTCTACACACTTTTTAATATACGTGAACATAACGTAATCCATAAACTCTAATCGATCCGCCCATGGTGAAAAGTTGCCGCTGGGTTTTCGTTGTAGAGCTTGGAAATTCGACATCATTTTGATATCGGCCCAGTCACCGTAGTCCGCATCCCATTGTTTATTTAAGGCAGCAATGGTCCCATAGCGCTCTTTTAGCCATACACGGAAAGCAGCCATACTATGCTCAGAAGCACATAAATCATGCGGTGAGCCCATATTACCAATGCCTATTTCATCACCAATCGAATAATGCAATGGTGGATAATGCTTAAATCGTTGAGCTGTAGCCGTTAAGATCGTCTCTGCAAACTTGAGCGTTTCAGGATCACTCAAGCAAACATAGCGTTCTTCAAAACAATCACCACGTGCCTTCGTATCTTTGCGACGAGCCTTCATTTCATTCCAACGTTTATAGTCACGATGATACAAGCCCAGTACTGTATATAAAATATTCGATGAATGATACTTAAGATCGTTTTGTAATGGAAAAGCTGGTGAATTATTGACCTGTACAGCGTTATGTAACAGACCTAACTCGCGCCATAACTCGCCTGTACCTGGTTTTTTGCCCATATTGTACACACCGAGAATAAATTCACGCCATGGATCTTCGTCCTGCGGGGTCATGCGTATGTCTTGTGAGCCCCGCCACACTTCTTTCCCACCTGCAGAAAGGCTTGCTTTTAAGTATATGCCAATGTGCATGGCTTTCCCCGAACTCAGCTCAAACTTATAATCGGGCGCACTCACATCAGCAGAATCTAGTACACGCCCGTAATTGTCTTCCAACCAAACCTTACCGGCATCTGCAGCTGGCGCTCCCTTAAGAGTCCCAGTCAACGAACTACCACGTTTAAGTACAAGATCGTGCAAGCGTGACATACCATCAATGCGCTTGATTCGTCGATCTCCATAATTCGAACCATGTTTTCTATCGGTATATTTTTGACCAATATCGTAATATTTGTAATTAATATTTCTCACCTCAATGACATCCGGCGAGGTCCATTGAATTACTGTCTCGGCTTGCAAGGCAGCATGCAAGCAGAGAACTGCAAAAATAATATGTAAGTTTCGCACAAATGGCTCCTTGTTAATTTTGAATTATTGATCACCCAAACAGACCACAGTGGTATCCTGTAAGCTGACGAAAACTTTTCCATCAGCAACCGCAATACCATCATGCGCAGGTGCAACTGGAAGGGCACACGATTTGATCAGTTGACCATCGTCTAGTGACAACACGAGTAACTCACCACCCTTTGATGGATCCTTCGCATCTGTCGCAATTGCCGCTAATAGCAGGCGCTGAAATGATCCCTGGACTTTTTGATCCTGCTTCGGCTTAGTTGGCAGGCCTGCTTGCCAAGTATTATATGCGTCTTCACTGGCACCATTCAAAGATGACACCCATAAATAACCAAACATTTCTGGCACATGTGAAGAGTCAGTATTGGTTGGCGCCCAGGCGGTATCCTCATCCACATTGGATCCGTTTACTTTTCGCGCACTGCGGTTGAAGTTCACTGACCAAATTGGCTTGGCATCTTCAACATTAACGTTCAAGGTCTTGAGTGGAATACGTACCTCCACAATCCAAGCCTTGTCATCTTTAGCTGTTTTCACCTCGAATTCACCGTTCCATTTTTTATCACCTTTATATGAATCCTGAATAACTCCGGCAGAATTGATAATGATGTGATAATAATTCTTACTACGTGAATTAGACGGGTCCAAGAACAGCTCGACAACCTCATCCTGCCATACACCATCATCACGCTTCGTCTTATTTGTTAATACATTATTGGGGTCCTTTTTCTCACAGCGAAATGCCATATAAAGGTTTTCCTGATCACACAAAGCCCAAGCAGTGGTTCCTTCTTGCTGTTTATTCGTTCTGCCGTTGAGGTAGACATAATGCAATTGAGCACCCTGCTGCAAAAAAGCTGGGTCAATCTTACCGTCTATCGTCGGCGCTTTATCGACGTGTGCTGCCCGTGCCGAAGGACGCCAATCACTGGCTTTTACATTTTGCGCATTATCACTAATCGCAACCAGACCTTCTACGCGAGCCTGCTTACCAACACTATATCGACGAATTGCATTCATTTTACCATCAATAGCGATATAGGATTTTTTCAAATACGCTATAGGCACCGTTCGCGTACCGTACTGATCCTTTCTGAAGCGGGTTACATTCCAACCAAAAGGAATGGCATTATTATAATGCGAAATAAATGCACCAGTTTTACAATCCATGCGCCCACGATGCGAACCAGCCATCCCAATTATTTTTCCATCAGAGCATAACATATCGACCGCACCGACATACGTCTCCATGCGACGTGGCTGATAAGCACCAAAAGGTTTGTTATCGACGCGACCTCGGCGCTCACTCCAAATTACTGCACCTGTTTTGGGATTAAGCGCATGTATATATAAACCGCCATCGGTTTCCGTCAGACGACCAGCAACCACATAAATAATGTCATCAACCAACAAGACACCCCCCGCAATCGGCCAGGCAGATTCAATCTGACCATAAGCCATCATACGTCGCTCGTCCGGTGCAGCACGAAAGCTCCACACGGACTCACCATTGTCAGCACGTACACAATAAACCCAACCATTATGACATCCGTAAATACAAAGACCCTGATAATATGTCGGCGGCGTAGTGACGCGCGCCGGCGTATCTATACTCCAGGCTATTGTACCGTCAGCTACATTAATGGCCTTTACTTGATGCTCATGTGATAGACTTACAAAAATGTTACCGCCGCCAACAGTCGGCGCAGAAATACGATCGCCACTTGGTCGGCTAATTTTCCAGTCACGT
>CBDUFM010000417.1:0-3700 GCA_965366325.1 uncultured bacterium | reverse complement strand
ATAAATATCGATTATGCGCGGATGTGCATTCTCGAACTAAGGAATAGATAACCTTATCCAGGAGATCATGAAGATGTACAAATTTTATTTAACATTAGCTCGCTATATAAATTGTTTATCGGTAATTGTTCACCTGCGAAGGAGGATCGCAGTGGTTCTCTTGGCGCTTTGTTTATCAAGCCTTGCCCATAGTGCTGAATTGGTGACGTTCCAGCAGTTTGATTCAGCTACGCTGCCAGGAGGTGGGTGGGGTTTTGGTAGTGGTGATGGAGGGACCGTCACTATTTCGACGGATACAACGAAGAATTATGCGGGAAGTGCTGGAAGCATACGCGCCACCTATCCAGCCAGGGATGCAGGCGGGGGTGGGTATGTCTGGGGTGGTTACGATGTATTGCCGCTAGCTACTCGCGACGTGTACGTCGAATTTTGGGCGAAAATGCCAACATCGCCAAAGCAGGGGTTAAAGTTTCTTAAAATTTTTGGGCAGCGGCTTCAGCCAACGAATTATGCGAACACCACTTTTGGGCTCGACTATACGGGGGTCGACTTCGGTTCGATGTACTGTGTGTCGTTTGGAGATGGCACCGGTAGTGAAAATGACACGGCAAATATCATCCTTTTTGACGGAACCAGTCGAAATTTGGTAGGGCGATCTTTTGGCACCGCCAGCATTCAAACGCCACAAAATACCTTGTGGGCATCATCTAATTGGGGGGATACGTGGCATCATTTCCGCATTCACGTGAAGTTTAACAGCGGCACGAGTGCTGCGAACGAAATCGCTGATGGTGCCTATTATGTTGAAATTGACGGCGATGTATATGTCGATGCCAGCAATCTCTTGAATCGTCATTACTCAAATGGACCGATAGAATCCATTGCGCTGTTCGGTTGGACGCAAACCAACACGGCGCCTTTTGAAATCTGGTATGACGATGTGCGTATCTCAACCGGTGGGTTCATCACTGGAGGTGGCGCATCGAATCAAGCCCCCGTTGCAACGGCCCAAAGTGTTAGCACCTCGGAAAATACAGCGGAAAATATCACATTAGCAGCAAGCGATGCTGATGGGGATGCCTTGACCTATAATATTGTGAGCAACCCGTCGCATGGTGTTTTGTCAGGCAGTGGCGCGAATCGTACGTACACGCCGACATCCGGCTACGTTGGTGCCGACAGCTTTACTTTCCGGGCAAATGATGGCACGGCCAACTCAAATCTAGCTACGGTATCGATTACCGTGACGGCAAGTGGGATGGAATTGAATCTCAATTTTGAACAGGGCACTGATGGTCAACCTGCTGATGGTCCCTCGGGTTTTAGCGGGGCCCATGCGAAAACATTTTACAGTTCGGATATAGCAAACTCGGGTTCAAAATCGTCTAAGGTTGAGTTTGTGGCTGGGACTGATGCTTGGGGCACTTCTGGTGGCGCCGTGGATTTTCCGCATCATCTAAGCAATGGCCAAGAACTCTGGTGCCGTGGCTATTTTTACTTTAAGGCTCCGTGGTCCTGGACCTGTAGTCCAGTCGTGAAAATATTTCGTGGAGCCCATATTTCCAATGCGAGTGGCAACAATGTTGGCTACCTATCTGTATTCTCAGATACTACAGGAGAAATCCTTTTATCGAATGAGGCAGGTGGAGCGCAAACGAGCACCGGCGTCTCTTTTGATATAGGCAGATGGCAATGCATTGAGATGTATACCAAGTTGTCGACCACGGACCCCGTGTTTCGGATTTGGAAAGACGGTGTGCTGATCGCTGAAAATACGACCCACAAGACCTTGGGGTCTTCAACGGATTACGCCGACTTCGCCTATATCTTTACATATTGGAACGGTAACGTGCCGCAAAACCAAGACGCTTACGTGGACGATTTCATCTGGACAACGAATGTTCCGGATCAGGTCGATGACGCAGGGAACCCCATGATAGGCTTGATCGAAAACGGTGAGGCCAACGTTGCCCCAGTCGTAGCTTCGACCATTCCGAATCAATCGGCTACTGTGGGGAATGTATTCAGCTATACCGTTTCAGCAGGTACGTTTACGGATGCCAACGGCGACGTGCTGACGTGGAGCGCTTCTGGTCTCCCTGCGGGATTGACGTTCACCGCGGCTACAAGAGTCATTTCTGGCACACCGACTACCGTCGAGTCGTCGACCGTAACAGTGTTGGTTGATGACGGCCATGGCCATTCAGCGAGCACCACTTTTACGATAAGTGTCACAGGTGGAGTATCGCCAAATCAGTCGCCTGTAGCGATTGCCCAAAACATAAGCACTCTACAAAATACGGCGAAAGACTTTACGTTATCGGCCACGGATGCCGATGGTGATGCGTTGATTTATGCGATCGTCGCCAATCCAGCTCACGGAACGCTGTCAGGCAGTGGCGCGAATAGAACGTACACGCCGACAGCCGGTTATGTTGGTGCTGATAGCTTCACGTTTCGAGTGAATGATGGCACAGTGAATTCCAACGTCGCAACAGTGTCAATCAACGTCCTATCAACAACAGCAGGCCGATTCCTCCGTTTACAGGCCAGTAATGCTAATGGTGCTATCGATTTTGAGGCAGAAGTTGATGGCATACACAGCGCTTCGTCTGTGGACGGTACGGCAGCAGCTTTTGATGGATTGCGTGTGGATGTTGACCACGAGGTAAAGATTGTCGAGCAAGTCGTGTCAACAAACTAGCTGCTGACCATGTTCATCACTAGCAAGCATCATAGGTCCTCTATGTGGATGGCGGCAACGCAGCTAAGGAGCGAGCTTTCTCATTGAAAGGATTGTTCTGAAGGGACTTAAATGAGCATGTAGTGGCATATCAATTACATATCAATATTAAAATATTTGCATATCAGTTATATATCTATATTATGACTACAGGTTATTGCCAAGGAATGTCTCGTGGTAATCCGAATTTATGCTTTCACTGCTATTGTGAGCCAAGGTGAGATCTATCTTATACTAACTACGCTTACTTATGCTGTTTTGATGAGAGCCGCTTTCGCCAAGGCCTCTGGGGGTGTAAACTGAATGTGTATGAAGTGTCGATTTGCGTTTACTTTGATTGAGTTGTTAGTGGTCATGGCAATCATTGCCCTGTTATCGACATTGTTGTTTGGTCTTATTTCATCAAGTTCTGATGCGCAGGAGCGAAGTCGAACCGAGAGTCTTTTGTTTATGATCTCATCTTCAATAGATTTATTTATTAATGAAACTGGAAGTGTGCCATTGCCAACTGGGCGTAAGGGTGACCCGGGTAGCGGCTCTTGGTACCCGGATGAAGTTGATGGGTCTTGGGAAAAACAACAATTATGGTGGCGCGTTAATCATGCCATGACTGCAGATGAGCGGACGCAAATGGATGCCGCTGCTACAGCGGCTGATATTGCAGCTGATCCGTATCAGTCCAAGAGTTATGTTTTTGATACCTACCCGAGCAATCGACGACAAAAAAGTCAAGAACTGCTGAATACAATCAGTGACGAAGAGGCCGAATCATATAAGGGTTATTACACTGGATCGGATTGGATCAGCAGTGAGGTTGATTATCCAGATGTGGATTCGAGGGCAGATCTTAGAGTGCGTGGCCGAGTTAAAGCGTTGTTATTAGCTGTGCGTGGTGAAATTGCGCGCGATTTGACCCAGCGTTCTTTTTTTACCTATCCGACTTTAAATTTAGAAGAT
>CBDUFM010000416.1:0-3704 GCA_965366325.1 uncultured bacterium | reverse complement strand
ATAAACGTGGTGAGGCATACCAACGCGGTGCAAAACGAAACTGCGAGCCATTAGCGCTCGGATTATTTGGGCAATTACATGCGGCGATTCTTGCTGTGGATAAATGAACCGGGTAGGTTTATTGTATGGCAGGTGGTGGCGCGACGGTTTCACCCTTAAGTGAAGTAAAGGGAACCGGTGTTGCGCAATCGGGTATATCGCCGTCTTCTATTTTCACTAAATGATCAATAGCAATATTGGCCATTTCCTCGAGAGGAATGCGTTCAATGTCGATGTCGAGACCGGCGCTTGGAAAGGCAATTTGGGCAACGCCAATGATAGATAGTTGGTCAGGTACATGAATACCAAGACGTTCTGCTGCAATGAGAAAATTCAAGGCAATCCAGCGCCCATAGCAGAACACTGCCGTAGGGCGGTTAGGGCTATTTAAAATGGCCAGCGCCGTTTCGTTGCGCTTGTAGCGTTTATGCCAATCACCCAAATCAAAAACCTGTGTTTTTAATCCGGCTTTTTTCATTGCTGCCTCATAGCCGCGCAGGCGTTCGGTTGTGCTGCTGTGTCCTTCGATTGGGCCAACGTAGGCGATTTTACTATGGCCAGCAGCAAGCAAGCGTTCCGTGGCTTGTTTCCCTGCTGCGTAATCATCAGGCATAATAGAGTGGGGAATATCGGAATTAATAGAAACCATTGGCATGTGACTGCGCACCAACATCTCCGCCAATTCAGCGCTTGGTGGTTTAGGGAAGTGTGCGACTAAACCATCAACCGACCATTCGCGTAAAAAATGTGGGAGTACTTGTTTGTCGCGTAATTTTTCTGGGGGCAGGCGGCCAATAATGAGGCGGCGCCCGTGGCGCGCAGCGGCATCGTGCAAATACCACATCATTTCCATGGGGAAGGATGAGCTTTGTGGGTCGGTGCTTGCGAGTAATCCGTAGGCGTTGTGTTTTCCGCGCCGCATAGCCGCAGCACTGGCATGCGGGCGATAGCCAAGTTCATCGGCTGCTGCCTCGACGCGTTCGCGCATTTGCTTGGTCACCGCTGGATGACCACTAAGCGCACGCGACACCGTAATTTGAGACACGCCCAAATGCTTTGCTATATCATGTTGTGTTGGACGTTGATTTTCACCCATTGAATTAGTCTAGAAGCTTCCACACGAGTGGCCAGTGGAAAACGTAAATTCTAGTAAAAGTAAGTGTTTAGGTATATTGAACTGTCCGGAATTTAAATCAGTAGAGTCGTGCATCTAAGCCACGCATCTATAAGACCTTGGGTAGAATAACCCGGGCTTTTATGTTAATTTATATTACGGAACAAATCTGTCTTGTTCGTAGCCTGAGTCTTTGCTAGACTGAAATTGCTGGATGAGTTTCTGGGTTGTTGTTAACGACCGCGGTGCAAGATGGAATTTTGATGAGCATGCGCTTATTCGTAAAAGACCATTTGATGTGGCTGTATTAGCGTCTAAGTGTGGTCTTGGGGTGTGGCCTGCTCAGGTTATGTCTAGGCAGCTCCAATCTAATCTATTGAGTGCACTGAACCGTGCTTTATTTGCATGTGACCAGCAAAATCGTCTTGTGATTGACTGGGCTTAATCGTTGAGCATCCCATAGCCGAGGGCGTTGAGGACTTCGTTGCAGATAAGGCGATTGCCGAGTTCGCTGAAGTGACAACCATCTCCATAAAGTTGATGGAAGTGACTTTGCTTACGTAATAATTTTGCTTTGCGTTGAAAACTTTTATTGATGTCGAGGACAATGCCATCGTGCTTGGTGACAGATTTGGCGATGACGCGGTACATGCTGCGACGTTTTTTATTAAACGCCTGAACGGTGTTCGGATCAGCCTCGTCGGCTAAGTCTGGCATGGGGACGTAGATGACGCGCCCGCCACTGTCTGCTGCGAGGCGCTGGCAGTATTGATCCATGCATTGTTTAATCTCAGGGTAGGGAATTTCGCGATTGGCGTCGTTGGTGCCAAGGCTGAGCATAACCCAATCGGGTTTTTGGGGTTTGACTTTATCGGGGTAGCGGGCGTCAATATCGAAACAGACTGAACCGCCAACGGCGACGTTGTGCATAGAGAGCTGTAAATCTGGGCGAGTCACAAAGAATAATTCGGCCATGGCGTCTGCCCAACTCGCGTTCCAGCCAGCGATGCGCAGAAAAGGCCAGGTTTCTGGGCCGCGACGGCAGAGACTGTCTCCGTCACAGACAATGGTTTGACCCTTGCTGAATAATCCACTCATTAATGTGCTCCTCACGCTGGTGCTTAGCATTGTAACTTGGTGCGGAATTACAATAAGTGAGATGCAGTACTGTGATGTTGTGCTGAGCGGAAGTTCATAAAAAAGCCCCGCTAGCTCACATTGCTAGCGGGGCTGAAGAATGTGTGTGGTGTATTTGTTTACTGTTTTGCTCCCATGAAAATATAACAGGGGCTTTCGGTAACCGTCAGGGTGAGTTTCTGTTTGCGTGTTGCAGTGTAGTCTACGGCAGGTGTCTTATCTTTTTCTATCATCATGCCGTCTACTTTGTGGACGTAGGCGGGTAAATTATTGAGAGTAATTTCGGAGCTTTTACCAACGTAGCCATCTTTTTTATTGGTCTGGGTGCCTGTTGGTGACCAAGCTACCCAGATAAAACGTTCTTTGTCGTCGGCGTGGGCAAATTCGTAAACATAGGCATCCGCTTCTTGTTTAATAATCTTGTTGAGTCGGTAGTTGCCTAGGCTCTCGTAGCATTGTTTCACAGTCCAAAATGACGGCTTGGGAACACCTTTGCGGGTTAGTCCTGCGCCAGCGTGAACGCCTGGATTATCATTGTCGTCGAAGAAGTAAATGTAAGCGCGTTCAATATCGCGTTCGGCAAATACGAAAAGTGAGCGTAGGATATATTGTGCCTGTTGGAGATCAGTCGTGCCCTGCCAATTTAATTTCAAGGCCCAATCTTTGCGTTTTTTCATCGCGGCTTCGGTGACGCAGTCGTAACCAAATTCTGTGATCCAAATGTCTTTGTCTTTGGCATGTTTGTCGCGCCATGCAATGGCTTCGTCTACGACTTTGAGGTATTCAATGCTATCGTCTTCTGGATAGCTGCGGTCCCAGGGGCTGTCTCGATTATTCTTGCGTTGGATTTGTGCATAGGTGTGGATGTTAATCACATCATAAAGGGGAAGGATGTCTTTGTCGGCATAGGTGCTGCGTAGGTCGAGTGAATAATCATCGGCGGCGCGGGCATGGGCGGTGGCGGTCACGATTTTTACCGCGCTATCGGCGTCACGAATGCCTTGCGCAACTTGTTTAAATAATGCTTTGTAGGTGGCTTCGTCAAAGCGCTTGCCGGGTTCGTTGCCGAATTCGATTGAGGTGCATAATTTCTCTTTTCCTGAGGGACCAAAGTATTCGCCCATCTTGAAACCATAATCGTAGGCCCATTTTTCGTTGGCCATCCAGTGGTCGATGTAGCTTTTGTCTTTCGGGTCTTTTGAATTGGGTCCGTGCGTACCGAATTGCATACAGATGTCTGTTTCAAGGCCGTGCTTTTTCCAAGGCCCATAGACGTTAGCTTTCCAGTGTACTTTATTCGCACAGACAGGAATGGTGATCGGGTCGCCAATGTTTTTCACATCCCAGTTCATGTTGTGGTACATGCGTGCGAGGCGGCAGACTTGGCTGTAGAGCGCTGGATCAAACTTAAAGT
>CBDUFM010000415.1:0-3711 GCA_965366325.1 uncultured bacterium | reverse complement strand
AAGTCACAGCTGGCGTCGGTGATGAGATTACCGTTAGTTTCCAGTCGCGGGTCTTGGATGATTTACCAGTTCGTTTTTACGCCAAGGACAAGCAGGCAAAGATCAAGCCGGGACAGACGGGCTTCAATACGTTTTACTTCGAAAATCTCTCCAATGAGATTGTTTATCTGCGCCCTATCCATACGGTCAGCCCTAGTTTTGCAGCTGCTTCCTTTGATATGATGGTGTGCTTCTGCTTTAACGATCAGGCGCTCGAGCCTGGTGAGAAGAAAGAATACGAAATTCAATACAGTTTTGCTGCCGATATGGATAAGCGCGTTGAACGAGCTATTGTGCGTTATGACTTGCACAAGATTGAGAAGGATCGTATGAAGCCATTCCAAGTTGGTCCAGAGGCCTTGGATCCTGAACAGGTTGAGGCCATCATTCGGAGCCAAACGCATGACTGAATTAACTCCTGAAGAAGAGATCGTACGCAAGAAGAACATCCGCCTTGGCCTCATCTTTGGGGGCTTTGCAGCGCTGACGGTGTTGGTGGCTATGTATAACTTCTTTTACAGTGGTTTGCCCCAGGACCCGAACCGCATGCGTGAGCGCTTCAAGAAGCGCACTGCTGCTGAGGCTCAAAACTTGTCCGAGGCATTGCAAAATGCTGAGGCGATTCAAGATTCTACAAAAAGTGAGGAAGTCGAATGAACGACGTTGCTGCTACTGACCACGCCGACCATCATGATGATCCGTGGAGCCATGTGCCACCACCGAGTATCTGGCCCTTTTTGGTTAGCTTATCGCTCATTATCCTCCCGTTTGGTATGCTTACCAGTATGGGTGCCTTTGATTGGGCAGGTGAAAATTTAGCTGATCCACAATGGGCTGAAAAGGCTTCAGGTTGGGACACGTTTACGGCAAGCATTTGGTCAGGGGTGAATGCGCTGGCTCCCTTATTGCTGCTTGGCAGTTTGACTGCGTTCTTCTTTTGTATCATGGGCTGGGCTCATCAAATTATTAAAGAAAAGCCATTAAGTCACGACTCAAATCAACAGCAATTAGATTTGAAATTCTTTACCAAGATGTTCTTAATTAGTGAAACCATGGCTTTCTCTGCAATATTTGGCTATTTGTATATTACCAATTACATTGGTGGCACTTTGATTAAGCCAGAAGATATTCATCTCGGTGGCACCTTGGTTGCTGTTTCTACGATCTTGTTGATTACCTCATCTGTTACTTGTGAATTCGCTATGATGGCCTTGCACAAAGGCAACAAGAATGCGGCGCGCGCACTTTTATTATTTACTATAGTGCTTGGTGTTATCTTTCTCGGTTGCCAAGGTTATGAGTATGGCGAACTGATCATTGAAGGTTTTACACCAAAGGCGATTGGTGAGAATAAACACAATGCATTTGCGACTTTATTCTACACGAGTACTGGTTTCCACGGATTTCACGTATTAACTGGTTTGGTTATGTTATTCTTAGTGTGGTTCCGTATGGAGCTAGGCCACTTTGATGCACATCGTCATTTTTCAGCGTATGCCGCATCCTTATATTGGCACTTTGTTGACGTAATCTGGATTCTCTTGTTTATATCAGTTTACGTTATGCTCGCCTAGGTTGAGCGATCTTGAGATACACGAAGCCCAGGGTCTAACCCTGGGCTTTTCTCTGTACAGACGCTTTGGGAAGCATGCATGACGCGAGGTGGGTATGGCAACGGGCAATAGAAAAATTTACGGCATCATCTTTTTGACTTTATTTCTAGACCTGATTGGGTTTAGTATAATTTTTCCTGTCTTTGCTCATATTGTTGACTTTTATCAGCAGCAGGATTCTGGCTTGCTGGCCTATGCTTTAGCGTCTTTGCAAGAATTGTTCCCTCGTGCAAGTGACGACCAGATTGCGGCGCTCTTTGGTGGCGTTTTATTCGGTGCCTACGCTTTATTGCAATTTATTATGTCGCCTATTTGGGGTAGCCTGTCTGATCGTTATGGCAGGAGACCGATCCTCTTAAGTAGTGTTGGCGGTAATTTGTTGTCTTACGTGCTTTGGATATGGGCAGGTGATTTTGCTCTGCTCTTAGTGGCGCGTTTATTGGCAGGTGCGATGAGTGGTAATATCAGCACGGCGAGTGCGGCAATTGCGGATATGAGCACAGAGGAAAACCGAGCCAAGGGGATGGGTATGTTGGGGGCTGCGATTGGCCTTGGTTTCATTATGGGACCAGCATGTGGCGGCTTGATTTACTCATTCTTACCGCAATTGGGCGAACAGAATACTGACCTGAGCTTTTTTGCATTAAATCCATTTTCATTCTTGGCACTATTTGCCGCGATCCTCAGTGCCAT
Source organism: uncultured bacterium (assembly GCA_965366325.1). Classification (GTDB taxonomy): domain Bacteria; phylum Planctomycetota; class UBA11346; order UBA11346; family UBA11346; genus JANQLF01. The sequence continues at coordinate 1,366 of CBDUFM010000415.1, read as the reverse complement.
CAACCTGCTGTTGCTATGGCGCAGCTTTCCTGAGACGTTACAAAAAGATCAGCGTAGCGTGGAGCGTGTCCGTTTTAGTGTGGCGGGCTTGTTTAATAAAGAACTCGGACGTGATGTGATTCGCTGTAACCTGCTCTATCTGTGTTATATGATTTTATTTGCCGCTATGGAAAGTACGCTGGTGTTTTTGGCCAAGGAACAGTTGGCGTTTACCCCAGGTCATATTGCCTCGTTGTTTGTCATGATTGGATTTATTGGCGTGTTCATCCAGGGTGGCATGATTCGTCGCTTGGTACCGCGACTTGGCGAAAAGAAATTGCTGGTATGTGGTCTTTCAATTCAAGTCCCAGGTTACGCATTGCTGGCCATGTTAGGCTATGGTGCTTCTGAGGCATTTATTTGGTTGGGTACGGGCCTGCTAGCTGCCGGTTCTGCCTGTATCATGCCAACCGTAAGCAGCTTGGTGAGTAGGAATGCAGCGGCTCACGTGCAGGGTCGCGCTATGGGCTTGTTCCGTGGTACGGGCGCGTTAGGCCGTGCAGTGGGGCCCTTTCTTGGAGCATCATGTTATTTTTTCATTAGTCCAGCTGCGCCTTATGTATGTGGCGCTTGTGCAATGATCATTCCCTTGCTCTTGGCTGTAGGGGTTAGACAACCTAGCACATATTCACCGGCACCAGAAGTGCAGTCGCCGTCCGATGATCAACTTAAAGGTCAAACTCATGAATAAAAACAGCGTTATTCCACTGGTAATGTTGGCAGTCGTTGTGCTAGCCTTTCCATTGTTCATTCATGACCGGGATAGTCAGGGCTATAATGGCCCATCCTTGTATGTCGGTATTTATAGAGGGCAGGAAGGCCGTTTTATTCCCTCGATTGAAAAGGCGGCTATCACAGTAGAAAATACGGTTGCGATTCAGGAAACGGTGCTTGGAAAAGCGGCACTGCACAATTATCAACAAGGTTTAGAGGGGCCTTCCTGGAATAATACAGTCATAGTAGCTGAAGACGATCACGCGGTTACCAAGTCGGTGGTCAAAGGTCTCGCAGAATTGATGACAGGGATGCTGGGAAATGATCCATATGGTTTTTCCATGCCATTTTATTTAGTACATGTGCAGCCGCATGGCAAAAAGGTACGCCCATGGGGGGCATCGCGTATTATTCGTATTTCAACACAAGAAGCGGATTTGCACCCGAAAGATGTCGGAGACTCTTTTAAGGCCAAGGTAAATATCTGTGTGCAGGATCCGCGTTTACCAGAGCAAAGTCGTGCCTATATGCCGTTAGCTGCTGGTGGCATTCGCGAGGCTGGTCTCTCGGTAAGCCATCATAGTCAGGGCACTGGTGTAGAAAGTAAGGCACT
>CBDUFM010000414.1:0-3722 GCA_965366325.1 uncultured bacterium | reverse complement strand
CGCCGGCAGGGAGGCGGGTGCCGGCCTTGTCGCCAGATGCGCCTCCAGCAGTCGACGATAACGCGTCTGCATTCCGGGAAAACGGGCCAGCGTAGCCAGGGTGCGCCGCTGGTTTGCGTTGAACCAGTCATCGCCACTTTATGAACCTGTGGGTGCTGCACCAATTGTTGCGCAATCGACAGCTCATCGGAACAGAGAAATGACAAGAGACCAGCCGGCAAACCGCCGTCGCATAATGCTTTGCAAAAAGCAAAAGGCGATAAGGGCGTAATCGGCGTTGGTTTTACAATCACCGAACAACCTGCCGCAAATGCAGGGCCTAATTTCCAACTCAATAATGCCACGGGGTAATTCCACGGCGTTATCGCTGCAACCACACCAATGGGTTGATGAATAACCATACTTTTAAATTGTGACTTTTCAGTCTGATTGACAGTGCCTTCGACACGTACGCCCTCTGCAGCATAATAATCAATGATATCACAAGAAGCCGTCACTTCACTGCGCGATTGATTAAACGGCTTACCCTGCTCACGTGCCATTAACAGTCCGATTTCATCAGCTTGGGTGCGCACGTACGCCGTTGCTTTACGAATTATACTTTCGCGCTGATACGCGCTTAAGCTACGCCACTCTTTGAAAGCTGCATCTGCCGCAGCAACCGCTGCGTCGACCTGCTCACTGCTCGCCGCTGAGAAACTGCCTATCGCTTTACCAGTCGCTGGTCCAATAACCTCTACCTCACGACCACAACCCGAACTCGTACATTGACCATTAATAATGATTGATGCCTGTTGTTTGTCTGTTGAATTTACGTGACTCATGCGATAGCTCCATGTGGGTTCACACACACCTTCAGCGATGAACCGGCTGTCATCATATCAAAAGCCGAACATACATCATCCAACGGTACGCGATGCGTAATTAAATCTTCAGCGGGAAAAGCACCGCTCATGATTAATTCCTGTGCTTTTTCAAAGTCACTGCGCTTTTCAGAAAATGATCCTGAAATAGTCAATTCTTTATAATGGATTAAGTTACCATTAATGGTAGTGAATGGGTTATCTTTCGGCAAGCCACCGAAGAATTCGATGCGCCCACGCTTACCCGCTAATTCCAAGGCATCTGCCTGCGCGGCTGCAACACTACAGGCCACAATCACCACATCAGCGCCGAAACCATCAGTCGCATTCATAACGGCTTGATGATGGGTTTTTTCAGCTGTTACCTGGATATAGTGATCGAAACCAAATTTCTTGGCAATTTCTAAACGCTCTTCAGACATTTCGAGGAGCATCACCGATTCAGCGCCGTTCATTTTCGCAATCAGTGCATGCATAATACCGATGGGTCCTGCACCAACAACAGCAACACGGTCTGCACTGGTTACGTTCAAACGGCTATGTGCATTCAAGACACAGCCCAAAGGTTCGGACAAAGCTGCCGCATCGGAAGAAATATGTTCAGGCACACGATAAATCTGTCCTGCCTCAACTGCCTTTTTCGGAATAACCACATACTCTGCAAACGCGCCGTTATGCTGATAGCTTAAGGTCGTTCGCTCAGTGCACATATTATCAATACCCGCTTTGCAATAACGGCACTGCCCACATGGCATGACAATATACATAACAATACGTTCACCAATCGCATAGCCATTGTTACTATTATTTTCAACGATTTCACCGCAGAATTCATGACCTAAAGTCCGACCCTCTGCGATAGACTTATGACCATGTTTATAAGTACGCAAATCTGCACCGCAGACCGCACAAGAATGCACTTTTACGAGTATTTCACCCTCACCCGCTACGGGCATAGGTACATCAGTGACGCGAATATCTTCTTTACCGTGATAAATTGCAGCTTTCATTCTCTATTCCCTTAAGCCTTCTTAGCTCATCCAATTTGATTGTGATTGCGCAGACCATTTGACGGTCACTTTTTTCGCTTGTGTCCAAAAACGCATGCCATCTTCGCCAGTGATATCACCAATACCAAAACGCGAATCATTCCAGCCACCAAAACTAAATGGTTCACGTGGAACAGGGACACCGATATTGACGCCTATCATTCCTGCTTGAGCCTGTTGCTCAAAATAACGGGCACTCGCACCATTATTAGTATAAATGGCCGCAGCATTACCATAGGGACTGTCGTTTTCAATTTTTAGGGCCTCGTCTAAAGTGGCAACGCGAATTATTGAAAGAACAGGGCCAAAGATTTCATCACAGGCTGCCTCATGCCCCACCGTGACATTATCTATAATTGTTGGTCCAACATAATAACCATCTTCTTTTCCAGCTACGCTGACCGAACGTCCGTCAACACGCACTGTAGCCGCAGTATCAGCAGCACGATCAATATAAGCAGTAATACGGTCACGGGATTCGGCCGTAATTATAGCGCCCATATCAACACCGGTTTGTATCGTCTTGGCATAGGCAACAATAGCCTCAATTATTTTATCGCAGTCACCGACTGCAATCATTACTGATGCCGCCATACAGCGTTGACCTGCACAACCAAAAGCAGATGCGCAAACATTACTCGCCACTAAATCAATGTCAGCATCAGGCAACACAACAACGTGGTTTTTTGCACCACCAAGTGCTAACATGCGCTTACCAGCTGCTATGCCGCGTTGATAGACCGCCTTCGCCACTGGTGTTGAACCAACAAAGGCCGCTGCCGCAATCCCAGGATGATCGAGCACGGCCTCAACCGTTTCACGATCGCCATGAATAACATTCATGACGCCCTTCGGCAATCCAGCTTCTTCCAACAAGCTCGCCAATAGATTTGCAGTTTGCGGAACTTTTTCACTCGCTTTGAGAATAAATGTATTGCCGCAGGCAATCGCAATCGGAAACATCCATAAGGGCACCATCGCCGGAAAATTAAACGGCGTGATACCTGCTACGACACCAAGTGGAAAACGACGCGTGTAACAATCGACACCACGACTTACTTCTAATACCTCACCACCGATTAATTGCGGCAGTGAACAGGCATATTCGACAACCTCTAAACCCTTTGCCAATCCAGCAATTGATTCAGCGACTGTCTTACCGCTCTCCTGTGAAATCAGCTCGCCGATTTCTTGGCAGCGATCTTCACAAAGCATCTTAAAACGAAATAAACATTGTATGCGATTTTTTATTGGCGTTGCTGACCATTCGAGCGCTGCATTTTGTGCGGACGCTACACAGTGGTCTAATTGTGCTTGGTCTGCACACGCGACCTTGCTTATCAAGGCGCCATTAATGGGTGAATAAACATCGAGGTGTCGCTCACTCTCGACTGCTGCTCCGGCTATGTGATGGGCAATCAATTCTACGCCTTGCTGTTCTAAAACGGTTTCCATATCTGCTCCCGTGGCTTAGCCACCTTGGCATATCCTATGTGGCTTAGCCACCTAGCAAGAATATTTTCACCCTGAGCAAATATATTTCTTAAGACATGTGTTTTCAGACACTTATACTTGTGTTATTCATTTTGTTAACGTTAACTTATTTTAAGTTGTATGTTATCACTCACTATCCTACACTCTCAATCATGGAAAAACTCATCTATCAGCAATTCGATAGCGCAGCCTTGTACTGCCTCTATTGGATGCTCCCCTTCATTGCACTCACGGTCTGCAAAGTCCTTATTCCCAAATTGCGCCCACACAAACAAACCCTCATTGATGGTGAACTACCAAGCATCCCACTCGTCCT